>JALHRI010000055.1 GCA_022841525.1 Alphaproteobacteria bacterium
AACGTGTCGCTGGCGAAATGCCGCGCCAAGCGTCCCCGTATAGGTTCGGCTTGGGAAGGACCCAGAAGGTCAACCAATTGTTATTAAAGGCAAAAGAGCCTTGATTGCAGGTGGCAGGGTGTTATCCGATAGAAGGTTTAACCCCAGCAAATGAAGGAAAATGCTATGCAAACCATCGAAAACACCACCGAAACACCCCAACGTGACAACCAAAGCCCGATCATCGCCGCTTTGAACGACCGCTTCCGCCAGACATACTGGGGAGGCAAGGTCATGACGACCAGCGGCGTGAACCAATTAAGCGAAGAAACAAGCGCAGCCGTGTTCGCCGCCGTGATGCACTACGACAACTTCACCGAAGACAACGACCCATACGGCGAGCATGACTTCGGCAAGGTAGTGGTCGAAGGTCAGGACTTCTTTTGGAAGATTGACTACTACGACCATACCATGAACTTCGGATCAGAAAACCCCGCCGACCCAAAGGTCACCACCCGCGTGCTGACCATCATGCTCGCGAGTGAGTATTAACGCGCACCCATCGTATAAACGACGAGAGCCGCCCGATTACTCAGGCGGCTCTTTTTATCAAATCATTGACTGGCAAGGACAAAACGATTAGTCGTAAGTTGGCTTGGGTTCTGAACCCGTCCACTAAGGCCGACCATCCTACGCCTACGGTTTCGGATGGCGAAGCCATATCAAGGTGATCTTAGGGGTTGTTTGCACTCTACTTGCGTATGCAGAAATCTTACGCCGGGGCAACGCCCAGCTTCATCGCCAGTTGCTTGCGGGCTTCGACCAGTTCGGCGCGGATGGAGGCGAGGGCTGAATGCTCCAGCGCGCTGGCGGCAGACTCCGATTCCTGAGCACGCGACGCAGTCTGCGTATTATCATTCATGTTAGCTGGCGGCATGGCGTTTTCTGGGTTTAAGCTGCCCACGTCAATCTCGGTGCTAGCAAGCACGCGCGCGTAGTCTTCGATGGCTTTTTTCGCGCCTTTAATCGTGTAGCCTTGCTTGTAGAGCAGGAATTTCACCTGTTGCAGCACTTCAATATCCTGCGGACGGTAAAAGCGGCGACCGCCGCCACGTTTAAGCGGCACAATCTGCGGAAATTTCGTTTCCCAGAAACGTAGCACGTGTTGGGGCACATCCAGCTGATCGGAAACCTCGCTTATTGTGCGCAGCGCGGTGGGCGATTTATCGCTGATGTCGCGGGCGCTGACATCGTCAAACGAAAAGCCAAGCAGGTCGGTACCTGACATATCTACCTCTTGCCGAAGAAGTGAGTCTGAAGGCGACCGGTCGCGCTGTTACGCGCCGATTTTTTCGCCGTTAATTTTTGCTTTTAAGATATTGGACGTGTGAAACGTGAGCACGGTACGCGGGGTGATGGGCACTTCCACACCGGTTTTGGGATTGCGGCCAATGCGCTCTTTCTTACGGCGCAGCTTGAAGGTACCAAACGAGGAAAGTTTCACCGAATGGCCTTCATTGAGTGCGCTCGAAATTTCATCCAGCACGGCGTCAACCAGCGCGGTAGATTCCGAGAGTGACAGGCCAATTTCGCGGTAGACAGCGTTGGAGAGTTCGGCGCGGGTAAGGGTTTTGGTCATAGCTTCCTCCGAAGGGTTGAAGAAACAGTCATCATCAATACGTTAGTACACAAGCGCCCCAGGTTAGTCCAGCACCAAGTGCGGGCATCGCAATCAGATGACCGGGCTGTACGCGGCCGTCTCTCACCGCTGTATCGAGCGCTAGCGGGATGGACGCGGCCGAAGTATTGCCGTGAAAGGGCACGGTGACAACGCATTTTTCCTCAGGAACGCTGAGGTTTTTAGCAATTTTCTGAATCATCCGTGCGTTGGCCTGATGGGCAATCAGCCAATCAATATCGGCCACGGTTTTGTCGATGGTTGAGAGCGTATGGGTGGTGGCCGCGGCCATTTTCTCCACGCCGTGGCGGAACACTTCCTGACCACTCATGAATAAGTGCCCGGCTGTTTGCGAGCTGGCAACCCCGCCATCGGTGCCGAGCAGGGGAGCAAGCGCGCCATTGGCGTGCAAAAACAGCGCGTGAATACCGCGCTTAGGCTTGTTCTCAGACACTTCCAGCACGACTGCACCGGCGCCATCGCCGAATAAAATACAGGTGCCGCGATCATTCCAGTTCACAATTTTTGACATGGCTTCCGCACCCACGACCAACACGCGCTGTGCCAGCCCCATTTGCAGCCAGCCATGCGCGGTGGCGAGTGCATAAATAAAGCCAGTACAGGCGGCAGAAACATCCACCGCAGCGCCGGTGAAGCCAAGCTTCTGCTGCACTTTGGTGGCCACCGAGGGCATCGAACAATCCGGTGTGGAGGTGGCCACCACAATGCCATCAATGTCGCCTGCTGAATATCCTGCGGCGGCGAGTGCGCGCTCGCAGGCGGCCACAGCCATATCCGAGGTGGTTTCGCCTTCTGCCAGAATGTGGCGGGTGTGAATGCCGGTGCGCTCGCGGATCCATTCATCGCTGGTATCGACCATGCGCGCGAGGGCTTCGTTGGTAAGGATTTTGGCCGGCAGATAACTTCCCGTGCCGGAAATGACCGAGCGCTTCGTCATCGCTAACCCGAGACTGCCGCGGCAGCCGCCGGCGATGACATGGGGTTCTGGTTCAGCTCAGAAATAATGCGCTGGTTGATATTTTCCTGCACCATAGTGGCGGCGACACGAATGGCGTTGGCGAAGCTTTTTGCATCCGCCCCGCCGTGACTTTTAATCGCAATACCGTTGAGCCCCAGCAGCATCGCGCCGTTATATTTACGCGGGTCAAACTTGCGCAGCGCCATTTTAATCGCCGAGCGGGCGAGCAAATAGCCAATTTTTGCCCAGAAGGATTTTTCAATCGCCTGTTTCACCGTAGCATAAAACAGGCGCGAGGTGCCTTCCGCCGTTTTCAGCGCCACATTGCCGGTGAAGCCGTCAGTGACCACGACATCGGTGGTGCCTTCGAAAATATCGTTGCCCTCGACAAAGCCGTGATAAGCCAGCGACCCTGTGATCCCGCGCAGCATCTGGTGGGCAAGTTTGAGTTCTTCGTGGCCCTTAATGTCTTCTTCGCCGACATTCAGCAGCCCGATGGTCGGATTTTCCATGCCCAGCACCACTTTGGCGTAGGCTTCGCCCATCAGCGCAAATTGTACCAGATATTCAGCCGTGCAATCAATGTTGGCCCCCATATCCAGCAGTACCACTGGGCGGGTGCGCGCGGGCATGGTGGCGGTAATGGCGGGGCGCAATATACCCGGCAGGGTTTTCAGCACCAGCTTGGCCATTGCCATAAAGGCACCGGTATTACCGGAGGAAACGCAGGCCGAAGCCTCGCCGCGCTCCACAGCCTCAAGCGCCAGGCGCATGCTGGAATACTTACCGCGCCTGAGCGCTGCAGAGGGTTTTTCCTGCGCACCGATGGACACATCCGTATGGTGAATGCTTGCGATTTCATCCAGCTTGTGGCGGTGGATGAGGGGCGCCACGACTTCCTTGTTGCCGTAAAACGTGTAGCGCAAATTCGGGAAGTATTTCAGCGCCAGCCGCGCGCCATGCACCACGGAATCGGGGGCTTTGTCGCCCCCCATGGCATCGAGTGCAATGGGTAAAGAAAAGGTCATGGCCTAGGGTTTTGGCCTAGTTGGCGAAAGGGCGCAAGCACGCCCTTAAAGCCATACACATTAGTGCTTTACTTTTTTCTTCGTCACTTTGCGACCACGGTAATTGCCATCTGGCGATACGTGGTGCGGACGCTTGAGCTCGCCCGAGGTCTGATCTTCGCTGATGCTGGTGGTTTTCAGCGCGTGATGCGCACGGCGCATACCTTGACGTGAAGGGGTGGTTTTTCTCTTTGGAACTGCCATAACATTACCTATTTAGCTTGAAAGAGCGCCTTACTAATAGAGCCCGCCCCATTTTGCAAGCATTGGTTTGTGGGATATTTAAGCGCGGCCAGCGCCTGAAGATGAAATCCTAAGATTATCTGCAATCGAGGCGCTTTCTTGTCTGCCAGTAAAGAAGCCAATAAAAAGCTGGTCTAATCTAAAAGTTTTTTGTGCTTTTTTAGCGATTTCAGTGGCGCGCTCAGTGCCGTCGTTATAGGGCACCACCGTGTAGGAAATATCTGCTTGTTTGCCTTTCTCACCTCGTTTTCCTACACGTTCAACACGGTCTCGTAGCGGCAGCGGCATTTGATTGTGCCTGAAACTTCTTGGGTTCATCTCCATCGCCCATACTCGCGTAATGGGTTCGCGGTCAATTTTGTCAGAGACTCTCGCTATTGCATTCATTTCTGCACTATTCATAGAGGGTTCGTTTTTTGTTCGAAGTTCAATTCCGACGCTGTACGAACCATCTTTTAGTTGAATGCACACACAGCGTATGGCTTGAATATGCTCAGCCAAAGATACTGCATCGATCGCGTGTCCTTTAGCGCGCAGATTTTGTACGCGGTGAATCAGAGCATCATCGATAGCGTCGCGCATCATTTGGTTCATGCAGCTAAAAAAGCTATTCTCGCTTTGTACGGTTGACTTTTCTTGCTCTTTATCCTGAATAATTTGACGTGTAATTTCAGCCAGTTTCTGGCATTGCGTCGTGATAAGAACTTGGCTGTCAGCCCCCAGCCGTTCTGATGGCGTTTCCTCAGCTTTAAGTGCTTTCATTAGCGCTGTTCGCTGAATTTTGTTTTGCTCTCGTGTCAAAGCGACATGCTTAGGCCCATACAGTGCGCTGGCATTGGTTTTGAGGCATTCGTTACTTCCGAGTCCTGACAGATTTTTTGCTCTTGCATTGATACGTGGTGTGAGCAATCTGCCTTCACCTGTCGCTTCATGGGATGTTTCATCGGGTGTGGGTAGAATGTAAATATTACCCTGACCCAGTGATTTAGCGGTTCTGCGCTTATCTTGCGTTTTGGGTGTCATATGATCGTAGATCTCGTCAGTACATGAGCCGCACGGACAAACGATTTTGCGTGTGCTATTGTCTTTGGCGCCCATGACGAAGAAATCTTTGAACATAGGTTGCGGGCTATTACCTGCTAAGCGTTGCCGGTAATCAGGTTCTTTTGTTTGTTTTGCGCTTTCTATCGCTGCGGCAATGACACTGGTTTCAGCACATTTTTTATATTCCTGATGTTTTGGGCGAGTGTTTGCAGCAATAAATAGTTCATTATTGCTGGTGATGCCTAGCGCTGTAACACGAAATCCATCGTTACCAATAGCGCGTGCATGGTATTCCGCCATGATATAGCCAAAAATAGCCAGGCGCTCTTGCTCACTTAGAATATCGTACCAATTTTTTGCGTGTTGATTGCTATCACGGTAAGCACTCGGCTCAACCGTAATGCGGCGCTGTTCAACCATGAAATGAAAGCTAAGGGGGGCTGTGCCGGCCGAGTGGCCTAGTCGATCTGCAGGTACATCTATCGAGATTTGAATGGGTTCAGGTTCAGAAGTGCTTTTTTTGGGGTGTTTCGGAAAATGAACGCCAGGATAGTCAGGCGGAGGAAATCTAGGTGTGAACTCATGTAAATGAGAGTCGTCTGGTGTTACAGAGAATGGATGTTGATCGCTCATAGAGCACATTTAGCAGGTAAAACTTAATTTTTCACTACCCCGCCTTCAATCTTCATCAAACCTTCACATTCCCCGCATCGATCCATAGTATAATAGAGCCATGGATACATCGCTACACGATCGCCCGAGGCTTGAATTGGTGCCGGCAAAGCGGCCTTTTATTGAGCGTGCGCTACAATGGAGTGGTTCGCTCGCAGGGGGGCTGCTGGGCTATGTGTTTGGCATGAAAACTTTTGGTAAACCCGTACATACAGGCATAGATTACACCGCACCAGCACCCTGGGAGGGTGCTGCAGAGCCCGTACCATCGGCTCCATCTGCCCGGTCAGCGGCAGCAGACGCGGATGCATGGACGGCTGCAGTTCTTAAAAAAAAACGGATCAAAGTCCCATTATGCCCCTAGTGTTGAGAGTTCTAAGCGATCTGCCCCCATATCTGAAGCGGTTACGGGTGCAACGGCACCCAGTGTAGTATCGCATCGCACAGCCGCCAGATTACAATCGTTGTTGCATGGCGCGGAAGAAATATCTGCCGTTACTTTTTTAAGGCATCCAGATGGGTATTCGGCAAAAATTCACCTCGCAGATGGCGGCCATCTTACCATTCCTCGCGTAGGCGCTTCACCCTACAGCGCGGTGATGGATCATATTCCGATCGGAAAGTCTGCGCATGTAACGTCCCCCATGGAACTGCAGGGATTAACAGGAAAAGGTGGCGTCATTGATCAGGCGCTTGGTGCCCGCGCTAACGCGATGGCAGAAGCAATTCACGGCAAACCAACATTTTGGGGCACACTCAAAGGCTTCCGTAACCTAGATGGCATGGGTAGGGTTAACGTGGTGTCCACCGCGCTGGTAGGCGTATGGGTAGGTAGTATGTTGATGGGCGCAGTATCGGGGTTGTTTCGAACCGCCAGTAGCGTCGTATCTGGTAACAGTATTCAACATGATGGGCGGCTGTCTGAGCCTTCTAAGCTCAAAGCGCACTAGGCGCTGCGAACCAATCTAAAACAGCTCAATATCGTCTTCCTCTGCCTTGGCGGTAACGACGGCTTCGCGGATGCCGTATTCGGCCGGATCGCTCATCGCGCCAACGCTTTGGGCGTAGGCGGTGAATTTCTGCTTAATATCACCTAAATTAAGAAGATGTACCAGCTGCTGCGTGAGTTTGGTATCCAGCGGCGTACCTTCTGGAATGCGCCCTCTTAGCGCTTCGGCGATCTGCTGCGCGATATTGACGGTGATCACCAGATTTTGCGACACACGGTCTTGAAACTGCATATCGATAATGGTCTTGCCTACCAATGCCGACATGCGCTGAAAAATTTCGTGTTTGCTCGCAGTTTCAGCCTCGCTGAGCGAGGGTTTATCACACAACGCACCATATTCCTGCAGCAGATTTGCAACCTCGACAAACTGCTCGGAAATGGATGAAAAGCTGGTATCGAGCAGCGCGTTTACCTCTGGCAGGTGCACTGCCAGTGTGTGAAGCGCTGCTTCCACGGTGCGCATTTGCGGCGGACTTAAGCCTGCGTCCTGATACATGGATGCTGCGGAAATGCTCACGCTAAGCGTCCATCCCGCAAAGTTTGGCGATGGCGCGTTTGAGCGTATCGGGGTTGAAGGGTTTGACAATCCAGCCGGAAGCGCCTGCTTCTTTGCCTGCGGCTTTCACATTATCGCCGCCCTCGGTGGTGATGACCAAAATCGGCGTGAATTTGGAATGTTCCGACGCGCGGAGCATACGAATCAGCTCGATGCCGTCAATGTTGGGCATGTTAATGTCCGTTACAATCACGTCGTAGCGCTGCGATTCGGCCTGACGGAAGGCTTTTTCCCCGTCCTGTGCGGTGATGCAGGTGAACCCCATTTCGCTGACCACGGCTTTAATCATGTTACGCATGGTGGCGGAATCATCGACAATGAGGGCGTGTTTGATGCTCATGATAAAGTCTCCTGTGCGAGAAAAAAGAATAGCATGATGGCGGTATTATTACAACTTATGGTGTAGCGAGCTAATGAAAAAACTAAACTAGTAGCGGCCAAGTAGCTGGCGTGTGGCGGCTGCGACATTCGTGCATCGCATCAGCGATTCGCCGACCAAAAATCCGTGCACACCGTGGGCGCGTATCCGTTCAACCTCGGCGTGGGTATGAATGCCACTTTCGCAAATGATGGTGTAGTCAGAGGCAATCAGCGGCGCGAGGCTTTCGGTGATGGCAAGATCCGTGCGGAAGTCTTTCAGGTTGCGGTTGTTAATGCCAATCAGCCGGCTTTGAAGATGCGAGAGTGCCAGTTCAAGCTCGGCGCGGTCATGCACTTCCACCAGTACATCCATCCCGTACTGCATCGCGGCACATTCGAGTGCGCGCGCGTGGTGAATATCCAGCGCAGCGATAATCAGCAAGATGCAGTCAGCCCCCAGCGCCCGCGACTCGGCAATCTGGTACTCATCGATGATGAAATCTTTACGCAGCACCGGCAGGGTGCAGGCGTTTCTTGCTTCCGGCAAATAACAATCATCGCCCTGAAAATAGGGCGCATCGGTGAGTACGGAAAGGCAGGCAGCGCCGCCCGTTTCATAGTCAGCAGCGTGGGTTGCGGGGTGAAAATCAGCGCGGATGATGCCCTTACTGGGCGAGGCTTTTTTGATCTCAGCAATTAATGCAGCGTTGCCCTCTGCGATGCGTGCCGTTAACGCCCGATGAAATCCGCGCACAGGCGCTGCGCGGCGCGCGGCTTGCTCGATGGCATGGAGGGAGTGAAGCCTGCGCATGGAAGCTACGTGTGTGCGTTTGTTGGCGCAGATTTTTTCCAGTGTATTCATGCCGTGATCTTTCGGTACTTGTCAAAAACGCCCAGCGCTTTACCGCTGATGATGGCCGCGCGTGCGATGGCTAACCCTTCTTGCCAGTGGGGAGCTTTGCCAGCAATCATCAAGCCTGCGGCGGCATTCAGCGCGACACTTTCATGGTAGGCCGAAGCCTCACCAGCAAGTAATTTCAGCAGCGCATCTGCATTCAGCGCGGCGTCACCCCCTATCAGCGCATCTTTCGCATGGAGCATGATACCCGCATCGTGCGGATGTAGCGTGAATTGATCGAACTCGCCGTGCTTTAGATGGACGATATCCGTCGGCGCGCTGATGGAAATTTCATCCAGCCCGTCATGGGCATGCACGACCATCGCCTCGCGGCTGCCCATGATGTAAAGCGCTTCTGCCACCGGCACCAGCAGGGCTGCATCAAACACCCCCACCACCTGACGACGCGGCCGCGCGGGATTGCACAGTGGCCCTAGCACATTAAACAAGGTGCGCTTGCCATAAGCTTTGCGCGCATCCGCAATAGCGGCCAGTTTGGGGTGATAGTCGGGTGCGAAAATAAAGCCGAGACCCACCTCATGCAGTGCGCGGCTAATGCCTTCAGCACTGGGGTGAATGTTGATGCCCAGTGCCGCCAGCACATCTGCCGAACCGCTTTTGGAGGACACGGCGCGGTTGCCGTGTTTAACAACGCATACCCCGCAAGCCGCCAGCACAAAGGCGCAGGCGGTGGAGATATTCAGCGTACTGGCGCCGTCGCCGCCCGTGCCGCACGTATCCAGGATGTTTGGAACCGTGGGGAATGGCTTGGCGAACGTGAGCATCGCGCGGGCGGCATCGGCAAGTTCTTCGCCGCTTAACTTCAGTGGATCCAGCGCTTCAAATGCTTTGATGATTTCTTTTTCGCCAAGCGTAGCGCTTAACATCGCCTTTACGGCGTTTCCTGCTTCGGTAATGGGTTTCATAACAGGTCGAGAAAGTTTTTAAGCAATGCATGACCATGCTCGCTGGCGATGCTTTCGGGGTGAAACTGCACGCCGTGTACCGGATGGGTGGTGTGCTGCAGCCCCATAATCAGCCCGTCGTCGGTAGTGGCGGTGATGCGTAGCACATCTGGCAGCGATTCTTTTTTCACGATCAGCGAGTGATAGCGCGTCGCAGTAAACGGCGAGGGGAGGGAGGCAAACACACCGCCGCCCTGATGATAAATTGGTGAGGTTTTACCGTGCATCACGTAAGGCGCGCGTACAACATTTCCGCCGTAGACCTGCCCCATCGTTTGATGGCCTAAACACACGCCCAGCATCGGGATTTCTGCGCCAAGGCGCGCCACGACATCAAGGCAGATGCCTGCTTCATTCGGGCTGCAAGGCCCCGGCGAAATCACGATGCCATCCGGGCGGTCGCGGGCGATGTCTTCCACCGTGATCGCGTCGTTGCGCACAACATTTACTTTCGCGCCCAGCGCCAACAGATAATGCACCAGATTATAGGTGAAACTATCATAATTATCGATGAGGAGAAGGGATTTGCTCATCATCAGCCTCACGCAAACCGTATGGCTTCTTCGGCTGCACGCATCACCGCGCGCGCCTTGTTGCGGCATTCTTGATCTTCGGCTTCTGCGGTTGAATCAGCCACAATACCGCCGCCTGCCTGCACATGAATCATCCCGTCTTTGATCAGCGCAGTACGTAGCGTAATGCAGGTATCCATCGCGCCGCTGGCGGAAAAATAGCCGACACATCCGGCGTAAAAACTACGCTGATGCGGCTCGAGCTCATCGATAATCTCCATCGCGCGAATTTTGGGTGCACCGCTGACTGTACCGGCTGGGAATCCAGCCATCAGCGCATCCATCGCATCTAAGCCGTCTGCCAGTTTGCCCTCGACGTTGGAGACAATATGCATCACGTGCGAATAATGCTCGATCTGCATGTGCTGGGTCACTTCCACCTTGCCGGATGCGGCGACACGGCCAACATCGTTACGGCCTAAATCCAGCAGCATCAGATGCTCGGCGCATTCTTTCGGATCGGCCAGAAGTTCTGCGGCCAGTGCGCGGTCTTCCTCGGGGGTTTTGCCGCGTGGGCGGGTGCCTGCAATCGGGCGAATGGTCACATCTCCCCCGCGCAGACGCACCAAAATCTCTGGGCTGGAGCCAACCAGCGCCATATCGCCAAATTGCAGATAAAACAAAAACGGCGAAGGATTTAAGTGACGCAGTGCACGGTAAAGCGCCATCGGCGGCTCGGCAAACGGCGCGCTGTAACGTTGAGAGAGGACGACCTGAAACACATCCCCCGCAGCGATATAGGACTTCGCCTTGGCGATGTTTTCAGCATAACGCTCAGGCGACGTGGTGCAGGTAAATTCCACCGCTTTGGTGTTGCGGGGCTTGTAATAATTACGCTGATCGACGGGGCCTTGCAGCAGTGCGGCGACATGTTCAATACGCGCCTGTGCCGCCTGATACAGCGCTTCAGCATTGCCGCTTTTTTCCCATACCGGCGCGATGAGATACACGACACCATCGACCGCATCAAAAATCAGAAATAAACGCGGGCGGATAAAATACGCATCTGGGATTGCAATCGGGTCGGGCGTTGCGCTCGGCAAACGCTCCATCAGCTTCACCATGTTATAGCCCATATAGCCTACCAGACCGGCGGCCATCGGCGGCAAATGCTCAGGCATATCCATCTGGTGACTGCGAATCAGCGCGCGCAGTGAATCAAGGCTTGCATCCCACTCCGGTTGAAATGAATCATCGGCAAAGGGGGGCGTGTGCGAGCATTCCGGCCGATTACCAATGCAGCGCCAGGCCATATCCGGATAAAGCCCGATGATGGAATAACGGCCACGCGTTTCACCGCCCTCTACCGATTCGAGCAGAAAATAATGCTGACATTCGCGCTGTAATTTTAGCATCGCCGAGACGGGCGTTTCCAAATCCAGTACGCGGCGACTATAGACCAGCTGGGCTTTTCCGGCCGCTAATGTCTGTGAAAAATCATCCAGCGATGGGGCGATGGATTGCATTATTGCACGCCCGTTTTGGGTAGCGGATAAATGCTGACAGGCACTTCATTTTCAAAATCATTCAGCAGCGCGTTAGACACCATGCCCTGAAGAATGCGCAGCGCCTGTGCGTTGTCTTCACTCGTCGGCTTCTTGTTTGTAGCAGGGGCATGAATAGCCGTAACGATAGGAATCAAGGCGTCATCCTCGCTGGGCATGGGGGCAATGAACGCACCCTTTTCTTTATCAAAAATCTCGGCCATCAGGGGCAGGCTAATACCGTAGTTTTCGCCGCCCATACGTCCAATTTTTGCTATTTTAGTGATGCTCGCGCCCG
>JALHRI010000056.1 GCA_022841525.1 Alphaproteobacteria bacterium
GGATCAGGGTGTGGCTTATCGCGCAACACATCATCTGCGCCGATAGTTTTTACGAAATAATGCCCCCAACCTAAATGCTCAGCCTCTGCACGCAAACTAACGCCGCGCTTATTACTTACCACTGCGCAGTAAATATTTTTCTCGGCAATTTTTTTCAGCACTTCCTGTGCGCCTGCAAGCGGCGTGAGCGCTTCTAAATGCATGCTGCGGTAAGCATTCTGATAAAAATCGGCGGCTTCCTTCCAACGCTCGCCGAACATTTCTGGAAAGGCATCGCGCATGGATTGCTTCACATTCGCACGCACTTTTTCCATGCTCCAGGGCTCGTGCCCCATATGTTCCATCAGCATATTCAGCGAGCGGTGAATCAGCGGCCAAGTATCTACCAGCGTATTGTCCCAATCAAACAAGATGGCGGAGGGTTGTGGAAGGCTCATACAGAACATACTTTCATCAGCGTGGGGGTGACGGCGTCAAGGGTGGGTAGCGCTGCATCTTTTTTAGATACAAGCGGCTGGCTTACCGGCCAAGGCAGTGCCAGCGCCGGATCATCGTAGCGAATGCCAAGCTCGCCGCCCGCATGATAGTAGGCGCTGACGTGATAGACGACATCCGCAGGCTGATCGCCCAATACGCAAAAACCGTGGGCGAATCCGGGGGGAATCCACAGCATGCGGCCATTTTCAGCAGAAAGCTCGACGGCGACGTGCTTGCCAAAACTCGGCGAACCTGGTCGCACATCGACAGCAATATCCAGCACGCAGCCGCGCGTAACTCCCACCAATTTTCCCTGCTGAGGCGAGTGCTGTACATGGAGCCCACGCAGTACACCGGGTTTAGAAAAGGAGTGATTGATTTGCACGAGTGGATGCTGCGGCATGTGCGTACGCCAAATTTCCTCGCGAAAGCGCTCCACAAAAAATCCGCGCGCATCGTGATGCAGTGTAAGCTGCACTAGTTTTACATCGTCAATTGCCGTAGGCGTAAATTTCATAACGCATTCTTACTCGCGCGAAGGCAGCGCGCAAGCCCTTCCTGCCAGTGCGGAAGTTCAATGCCCAGCGCCTGAATTTTTTGTGTGTTAAGCCGTGAGTTCAGCGGCCGTGCAGCTGTCGTTTTATACTCAGCGGAAATGATGGGCTCAATCTCGCGCAGCGCTAACTTCTCTCCTTGCGCACGCAGCCCATCTGCAATCGCGCAAGCAAAGCCGTGCCAACTGGTATGGCCGCGCGGCGTGGCATGATAGATGCCCGCTTGCGGGCGCTTATTCGATAGAATTTTCTGCGCCATGTGCAAGGTGAGCATGGCAACGTCACCTGCATAGCTTGGCGCGCCGATTTGATCCGCCACCACACGGATGGAGCGCTGCGTGCGCATGAGCTCGCGTATGATGGTGAAAAAATTACGGCGCGTATCGTCATACACCCAGCTATAGCGCAGCACGACACCGTGCCCGTAGGCGCACACGGCGTCTTCACCGGCGCGCTTACTTTTGCCGTAGGCATTGATCGGATGGGTTGCGGCATCTTCGAGATAAGGGCTGTCGCTGTGGCCGCTAAACACATAATCCGTCGAGCCATGAATAAGCGGGATGTCAGAGGGCGCTAGTGCGTCGCAGATCATGCGTACCGCATCGGCATTGATGGCGTGCGCCAGCTTGGGGTCGCTTTCAGCGCCGTTTACATCGGTATAGGCCGCCATATTGATGACGAGTGAGGGCGTTTCTTCGCGTAGCAAACGCGCAAGTTGCTCTGCAAAGTTTTCATCAGAAAAATTAAGCTCAGCGGAAGAAAATGCGCGTGCGCTGCCTTGGTAAAGCTCAGTTAAATGCCGGCCTATCTGGCCGTGCGCACCGAAAATCCAGACCGGCTGGCTCACGCGCGTTGCTCGGTGATTTCTTCTGCCACGCGGCGGACATACTGGCCGTAGGCGTTGTTGCCGTAGGGCGCAACCAGCGCATCCAGCGCGCTTGGGGAGACGAATTTTTTACGCAGCGCAATTTCTTCGATACAGCCGATTTTTAAGCCCTGACGCGCTTCCATGACGTGAATAAACTGCGCAGCCTCAAGCATGGATTCCGGCGTACCCGTATCCAGCCAGGCAACGCCGCGCCCCATTTTCACAACATTCAGCGCACCTTGCTGCAAATAGACTTTATTAAGATCGGTGATTTCAATTTCACCGCGCGCAGATGGCGTGAGGGATTTGGCAATGCTTGCCGCCTGACCATCATAGACATACACACCGGTCACCGCCCAGTTAGAGGCAGGCATGCTGGGCTTTTCCATGAGGCTGGTGGGGCGACCCGCAGCATCGAAACTAACCACGCCGTAACGCTCAGGATCGCGCACGTAGTAGGCAAACACCGTTGCGCCTGTAGCGTTTGCGCAGGCGGCAGAAAGTGGCTCGATCATTTTGTGACCGAAAAACACATTATCGCCTAACATCAGGCAGACCGGCTCGCCGGCAGCGAACGCTTCTCCGATGATGAGGGCTTCCGCGATGCCGCGCGGCGCATCCTGCACGGCGTAGGAAATACGAATGCCCAGGCGCGCACCATCGCTCAGTAATTGCTGAATCAGCGGCACATCGCGCGGGGTGGAGATGATGAGATAATCGCGAATGCCCGCCATCATCAAGGTGGAGAGCGGGTAGTACAGCATGGGCTTATCATACACCGGCAGCAGCTGTTTGGAGATGGCCGCGGTCATCGGCGCAAGCCGTGTGCCACTGCCACCCGCTAAGATGATTGCTTTCATGCGCCGCTCCGTTTTTTGAAGGTGTGTTCGTGCATCGCAGAGATCCATTCGGGATGATCTAAATACCAGGAAACGGTGTGAGCAAGCCCCTCTTCCAGCGAGATGGAGGCGGAAAAACCCAGATGGTTTTTCGTCTGAGAAAGATCGAGTGCGTAGCGGAAATCGTGCCCTGCGCGGTCGGCAACATGGGTGATCTGCTTCAAAAAGTCGCGGTTTTTTTTGCGTGCAAGCAGGGCACAAATCGCGCGGACGATGGTAAGATTGGTGCGTTCCTCGCCCGATCCCAGATGGGTGATGGAGCCTACCGCAGCCCCCTCAAGCACGGCGATAACACCGCGCGCATGATCATCCACGTGAATCCACTCGCGCACCTGGTCGCCTGCGCCGTAAACCGGCAGCGCCTCGCCCGCAAGTGCTGCCGTGATCATCCGTGGTATCAATTTTTCGGGATGTTGGCGCGGCCCATAATTATTGCAGCACCGCGTGATGAGCGTGGGAAGCCCATAGGTGTGATGCCAGGCGCGCACCAGTAAATCGGCGCTGGCCTTGCTGGCAGCGTAGGGCGAATTGGGCGCCAGCGCAGAAGATAATGTAAAATGCCCCTCGCCGGAAAGCGCGCCGTAAACCTCATCGGTAGAGACTTGCAGAAAACGAAAGGCTGCTTTTTCTTTTTCACTCAGCCGTGCGACATGATGACGCGCGGCATCCAGCAAGCTCTGCGTGCCTTGCACATTGGTTTCAATGAAGGCGGCGGCCCCGGCAATCGAGTTATCGACGTGGGATTCAGCAGCCGCGTGAATCACTGCGATGACGCGGTGATGCTGCATCAGCGCCAGCATGTGCGCGCTATCACGCACATCAGAAATCTCGAGGGTATAATTGCCCGGCCAGTTCTGCTCGTTGATCCAGCGCAGATTTTGCTCATGGCCGGCGTAGGTCAGTGCATCCACGACCATCACATGCACGCCGCGCTTTACAGCCTCAGCCACCAGCGCCGAGCCGATGAACCCCGCGCCGCCTGTAATCATCCACGATGTGTGTGCCATGTTACGGCTTAAAGGTGATTGGAATCAAAAATTCAATCAAATTCCCCGCCGGATAGCTCATCGGCACGCTGGGCATGGGGCTGGCGCGGCGAATCATGTCAATTGCGGCACGGTCGAACATCTCAAAACCAGAGCTTTCATCGATGCTGTAGTAGCGCACAAAGCCTTGACGGTCGATGCGGACACGCACAATGGCGCGCCCTTCTTTACCGCCTGCTTGCGCCGGATAGTAGCGGTAGCGCGCAACCCACGCAGAAATCTGCTGTTCGTAACGCGCACGCGCAGCTTCCGCCTGAGGGGAAAGGGCATCGCCTTCGCTGACACCTACCTGCGTTAGCTCACCAATACTGGGGCCTGTAGCCGCAGACGATGCGCTCTTATCAAGGCTGCCAAAGAGATCGCTCAAGCCTGGCAGCGAAATACTATTTTCTTTTTGCATTTGCTGCGCGCGAACATTCTCAAGCGGTGCACGGCGCGGTGCATGCTCAACATGTGGTGTCAATGTTGCAGACGGCGTAGATGCAGGCGTGCGGATACTTACGCGCCTTGGCGGCGGCGCCGGAGACGGGGCTGGCGGCGGCTGTAATTTTTTTTGTGGCTGCGGTGATCGCGCAGCGGGGCTTGGCACCTCTGGTTTTATTTCTCGCTTTTTGGGCACTTCACGGGTGGCCACCTCTTCCTCAGAAGGCATCAGCGAAACGGCCGGAGCGAGGATTTGACCAGTGCCTAAACGAAAATTCAATACCTGCGTCCGGTCGATTTCTTTTGTGCCAACATGCATCCACTGCGTCAGCAGCAACCCCAGCACATGCACGCCAAGCGCCAGCCACAGCATGACACGAAAGCCGCGCTGCCCCACATCTACCACCGCCGAACTTGCCGTATATTTAAGCATGATCTGCATCCACGCGCTGAGTGATAATCGAGATATTGCGCCCGCCGAGTGACTGAATCATCTGCATCATCCGAATCAGACGGTTTGCCTCGGTATTGGCATCGGCCTTAATCGTAACAATCCGCTCAGGATTGGCGGCGAGTTGGCGTTTCAGTTCTGCGCGCGCCTTCTCTTCGCTAAACAGCGCCTCGTTAATCAGCATCTCGCCATACTTACCAAGCACCAGCTCTACCGGGCCTTCGTCAAGCAATTTGCCGCTAGTGGCTTTAGGCAAATCGACATCCAGCACGGTGACTTTTTGTAAATGCCCAGCCACAAGAAAAAAGAAAATCAGAATGAAGATGATATTGATCACCGGCACCATGGTTAAGCTGCGCTTGCGGCGCGCTTGAGGTTCAAACAGCGTAATCACAGCACGCCCCCATACTCCATGCGGTCGACATAGACATTCCGTCCACCTGCACGGTAGACCATATCCATCACGCTCACGAGTTGTTGCACACTCACGCCGGGGGTAGAAAATACGCCGATGCGCAGTGCATCGTTTTTGGCCACACGCAGATACAGTGCATCTTCCAGCTGCTGGCGACCCACGGCCTCACCATCAATCGTGACGTGGCCGCTAGAAGCAATTTGAATGCGCATATCCTGTAGTTGAACGGCTGGTTTTGCTTCCGCGCTCGGCAAAAAAATCTCCAGTGATTCCGCGGGGACAAAGCTGGTGGTGAGCATGAAAAAAATCACCAGCTGGAAGACGATATCGACCAGCGGCGTCATATCAAGACCGGCTTTGCGCTTGATGCTGCGAGTAATTTCTAGCGCCACGTGCGCATGCTCCTAGAACTTGGTGTAGGTTGGGCTGAGCAATCTGAGTGTCGAGGTGGCGGAGCTTTTCGCAGGCGTTTCTTCCATCGTCTCGTGCGACAGCGCAGCGCCGTTTGTGGGTGCATCCTCCGCAGCAGCGAGGGCAAATAGCGACATGCGGCTGGGCTGCGCTTTGGCTTCACGCGCGCTACGCTGAGAGCTCAGCGCCAAGGAATCAGACGCTTGGCGCGCGCGCTGCGATGCGGCAGGTTTTGTACTCTGAGGCCGCTGCATCATCGCCGCTGGTGCGGGCTGCTGCGCTAATTCAGGCGCTAGCGCTACCGGACGGGGCATGTGCACCATTTCCTGCGCTACTGGTGCGCTGCTGCGCTCAGAAGCTGAGAACAGATCATCCAGCGCTAAAATCTGTGTGGCGGTGTCGCGCATGTTGGCGCGCGCGCGCTCGATAATGCTCTCAAGCCAGTAATACGCCATCAGCGCCGGCACGGCTACGCACAAGCCACCCACCGTGGTAATCAGCGCTTCCCAGATGCCGCCCGCTAAAATCGTGGGATCAACGCGGCTGCCAACGGTGGCAAGTTTGGAAAACGCACTCACCATCCCCAGTACGGTGCCGAGCAGCCCGAGCAGCGGCGCAGTGGTGTACACCATTTCCAGACCGCGCATGTGCGATTCCAGCAAACGCACTTCGCCTTGCGCAACGCGCGAAATTTCTGCTTCCTTAGTTGGGCGGGATAAATCGCGGCTTAACGTGACTTCCAGCGCGCGGTGCATCACACGTGCCACCGGCCCCTTTTCGCGCGCCAGTAAATCCAGCGCTTCGGGGTAGGCTTCGTGCTTCATCAGCTGCAGCGAGGTTTCAACGAACGCCCGCGACTGCACCTGATGTTTGCGAAACTGATAGAGTTTGTAAAAAACAATGGCGAGTGCGTAGATGGAAAGCGCCATAATCGGCACCATCACTACGCCACCCTTGACGAAAATGATCTCGAACATGCTTACCTTGCCAGCAGTGAATGGAATGATTTTTATTATTATTTTAAGGATGCATTATGTAATGGATATACTTCGCGCACGCAAGCGTAATTGCGGGAGCGTTCATCACATTTATGCGCGCTGCACTTGATGGTAAAGAACATCGTTCGACGCTTCCTGATTTTTAATAACTTCCTGCACGCTGGAAGCATCAATCAGCGCCTTAGGAGCAAGCCCAGATGGTGCAGCAGCCGAGCTTACTGGTGCAGAAACTTCTTTTTCTTTCTCTTTTTCCTGCGGCTTTACTGCCAAGGCACTTTCTTCCGCCGGTGTCTTTTTTGCAAAAAATTTCGACGTTACCAGAAACAACGCGGCACTTAACGTCACCGCAATCCCCTCCATCGATGCCACTTTAAGCATTTTATGCCAAAATGCATTGGGATTAGGCGTTTTTCCTACCAATTTATAAGCATTATCTGCCACTGTTTTTTCGAATGCATCAAGCCGATCCACGCCCTTCGCATTTTTGCCAACCAGCGCGCCTAGACCCATAAAAAGTCCTGTCACAGCTACAGTGGCGATAGCACGCGCAATACCAACGCTCTGCCATGTTTGTGTGCGCGTATCTACAAGCGGCACGGCTTGATGTTCTGGTGCAAACTGTGTGTTTAAACCATCGACAATCGGCTTTTTATGATCTTCAAGTTTTTTGACAGCGACCGCAGTAATATGACCGCCCGCTGATAAGGCAAGCATGCTTACCAGACGCTCCCAAAGAAATTTGGAACCACCAAACTTCGTTGTAAAATGATCAGATAATCTATCTCGAAACTTAAACTCACGGTTATAAAATTCTACAACCGCGCTAAGCACAAGGTTTACCAAATGGTTCACACCAAAATAAGCAAGCCAATCGAAACCCTTCTCACCAAAGCTTTTGTGGGGCTTAGGTGTGGCTTCTCCCGGCGATTTTTCAGGCGCGACGGTACTGTGGTTAGTCTTTTCCATTCTGTTAAAAATAACAGAAAATCAGGCGCTCAAATGTGACAATTTGGTGAAGATTATTTGAGAAAATAGCTAAAAATAAGCAGCTTAACTAAGCTTGCGGGCTTCTTCAGGAAGCATAATGGCGATGCCATCGCGCACCGGATAAGCCAGTTTCGCTGCCTCAGAAATCAGCTCACCGGCATGCTCATCGTAGCGCAGCGGCATTTTGCTGATCGGGCATACCAGAATTTCCAGCATTTCAGGAGCAAGTTTTCCGGAGTGCGCCACAAAATTACCCAGCAGTACGTGAAGTGGACATGGAGCGGGTGAAGAGATTCGAACTCTCGACATCAACCTTGGCAAGGTTGCACTCTACCCCTGAGTTACACCCGCTCATCGCCGTGAAGGGCTGCAACATACGCACGAGAACAAAAATTGCAAGCGGGTTTTTTACAAGGGTTTTAACTGGCCTAAGGGCTAGATTTCGGCGTGGAGTGCGGCCAAAATTCCCGCAGACGCATTACACCACCGACCTGTGAGCACGTCAGGTAAAAAATGGCGCTGAAATGCCTGTACGCATAAAAACGTCTTCTCGCCGTAATCGCCGTCAATCTTCAGGCGGTAGCCCCAATTGGCAAGCGATTGCTGCAGACGCATCACCGCGTCGCCTTTATCGCCACGATCAAGCTCAGGGCCCAAAATCGCCCGCGAATGTTCAGGAAAAATACCGATGCCCTCGCGCGCCAACTGCTTCCAATCAAACAACTCGCCAGGATCCTGCTTGCGCAAAAACGCCACATCGGAATGCCCCTGCACATTGCGCGGCGGCACCTGATGACGCGCAAGAATCCCCTGCGACAATGCAATCAGCGACTGCATTTGTGAAGGTGGAAAAGGTTTGTAGCCGTTGCTATGCCCCGGATTACATAGCTCAATGCCGATGCTGCGCGCGTTGATATTATTGTGGCCGCGCCAGTGGCTAACGCCCGCATGCCAGGCGCGCTGCGCCTCATCGACCAGCTGAAACACCTCGCCGTTTTCGGCAATCACATAATGGGCGGATACTTGCGAAGACGCATCGCAGAGGCGTTGCAGCGCTTCCTCGCAGCTCAGCATATCGGTGTAATGGATGATCAGCATATCCACCGGCTGATCTTCGCGGCTGTCGAAATTGGGCGATGCGTGCTGGGTGTTGGTCTGCATCGCGCTTATGCTGCCATATAGTGGCGCAGCCAGCGCCCGTGCAGATCTTTCAGTACACGCACCGCGACACTGATATGATCCTGCACGATGAGTTGTTCGGGCGCCGTTTCGCCCAGATCATCAAAATCAATATCGTGCTGATTGAGGTAGACCATGACTACGTCTTTATGCTCGCGCGGCACTGCAATGAGATAGCGCCCCTGATCTTCGCCGAACGCATAGGCATGGGGCGCGCACAGGCGCTGCGGCAAGCGTATCATCGCGCCGATGGTTTGATGGTGACTGGCCATGCACATTTCGGCAAGCGCCACTAACATGCCACCGTCAGCGATGTCGTGGCAGGAAGCAAGCAACCCCGCCTCGTTCAGCTGCCTCACTGCGGCAGCGTGTGTTTGTTCGTGCGCTAAATCAACCGGCGGCGGCGCACCTTCTTCGCGGCCATGCATTTCGCGTAAATAGACGGATTGCCCCAAATGCCCACGCGTTTCCCCGATGAGAATAATCGCATCGCCAACATTGACGAATGCCTGCGGCAAACGCTTGGCAACATCCACCAGCAGCCCTACTCCGCCGAGAGCCGGCGTGGGCAGAATCGAGGCGCCTTCGGTGTCATTATACAGCGAAACATTCCCCGAAACGATGGGATAAGACAGCGCCGTGCAGGCATCACGCAGACCTTCGATGGCACCGACAATCTGCCCCATAATTTCGGGTTTTTGCGGGTTGCCGAAATTCAGACAATCCGTGATCGCCAGTGGCTTTGCGCCCACCGCCGTGATGTTGCGATAGGTTTCCGCAACCGCCTGCATAGCCCCCATATACGGATCGGCCTGCACGTAGCGCGGGGTAACATCGGTCGTCATCGCGAGTGCTTTGTGTGTACCGTGAACGCGCACCAATGCGGCATCACCGCCGGGGCGCGTCATCGCATCGTTCATCACCTGATGATCGTATTGCTCGTAGATCCACGCTTTGGAACACAGATCGGGGGATTGTAAAAGTTTTACCAGCGCGGCACCTAAATCAGAAGGTGCGGGAATACTGGCGTCATCAAGCGGTGCGGGTGGCTCGGTACGTATGAACGGGCGGTGATAGACTGGCGCTTCTTCCGATAGCGGCGCAATCGGAATATCGCAGACCTGCTCGCCGCTGCGGTGAAGCACCATGCGCCCAGTATCGGTTAGGGTACCGATGGTGGCGGCATCGAGCTCCCATTTTTTGAAAATGGCGTAGGCCTGCTCGGTAGCTACTGGTTTTAGTACCATCAGCATGCGCTCTTGCGATTCAGAAAGCATGATCTCGTAGGCGCTCATGGCCGTCTCACGCATCGGCACATCATCGAGGTTCAGGTCAATGCCTAACCCGCCCTTACCCGCCATCTCCAGCGAGGAACAGGTCAACCCCGCCGCGCCCATATCCTGAATGGCGATAATCGCATCGGTGGCCATCAGCTCAAGGCAGGCTTCAATCAGTAGCTTTTCCTTAAACGGATCGCCGACCTGCACGGTGGGGCGTTTATCTTCGGAGTCTTCGGAAAATTCCGCCGAAGACATGGTGGCACCGTGAATGCCGTCACGGCCAGTTTTTGCACCGACATACACGACCGGAAAGCCGACACCTGAAGCCTTAGAGTAAAAAATCTTATCCGCATCGGCCAGGCCAACACACATCGCATTGACCAGCGGATTGCCGTTATAGCGCGGATGGAAATTGGTTTCGCCGCCCACATTGGGCACGCCCACACAATTACCGTAATGCGAAATGCCCGCCACCACACCGCGCACAATCGACTTGGTTTTGGGATGATCCGGCGCGCCGAAACGCAGCGCATTCATCACCGCAACCGGGCGCGCACCCATGGTGAATACATCGCGCATGATGCCGCCGACGCCGGTGGCGGCACCGTGAAACGGCTCAATAAAACTGGGATGATTATGGCTTTCCATTTTGAAAATGGCCGCCTGAGAGTCGCCAATATCAATCACGCCGGCGTTTTCGCCTGGCCCGCAAATCACATGATCGCCGGTGGTGGGCAGCAGTTTCAGCCATGACCGAGTGGTTTTATACGAGCAATGCTCACTCCACATCACCGAGAAAATACCCAGCTCGACAAGGTTCGGCGCGCGGCCTAAAATCTCGAGGATGCGGTCATATTCCTCAACCGTCAGACCATGCGCTTCAATCAGCTGGTCGGTTTCGGCGCTATGGATGGTAGCGTTCATACTATGCGTTTGAGCATGACTTGCACGCAGGGTCAAGGCGAGTAGCGCTTGCATCGTGAAGATTTTGCATTATAGAAAGCGCATCCAACATTCGGAGAAACCCATGAGCGACAACCCCACTTTCGCCCGTATTCAAGCGGAAATTGATGCCAACCCCATCACCCTGTTCATGAAGGGCAGTAAAAAAATCCCGCAATGCGGATTTTCAGCGACCGTGGCCACCGTGCTTGAGCGCCTTGGCATCAGCGAGTACCGCGATATTAACGTGTTGGCGGATCCTGAAATCCGTGAAGGCATCAAAGCATTTTCGGATTGGCCGACCATTCCGCAGCTCTACATTAAAGGCGAGTTCGTGGGCGGCTGCGATATTGTACGCGAGATGTATCAATCCGGCGAACTGCAGGCATTGCTGAAGGAAAAAAACATCCCCTTCACCGATCAGGCAGCGGCGTAAAGCTTTTCGGCAGACGCCTCCTCTTCGTCACTGCGAGGCGCTGTCGCGACGAAGCAGTCCAGCGCAGAAAACTTCGGCTTGCATTTTTTTAGCAAATCGCGTTTAACCGCGCGGCTTGCACGATGATGTGGCGGGTGTAGCTCAATTGGTTAGAGCGCCAGATTGTGGCTCTGGAGGTTGCGGGTTCGATCCCCGTCACTCGCCCCACTT
>JALHRI010000057.1 GCA_022841525.1 Alphaproteobacteria bacterium
CGATAGCTACCACGAGCAAACATCTTCGGTACTCATCCCGATGGTGGTGGAGCAGACCGGTCGCGGTGAACGCTCGTACGATATTTATTCGCGCCTGCTGAAAGAGCGGATCATTTTCTTCACCGGCGAGGTCGAAGACCATATGTGCGCGATTGTGGTGGCGCAGCTGCTGTTCCTGGAATCGGAAAATCCGGAAAAAGAAATTTATATGTACATCAACTCGCCCGGCGGCGTGGTGACGGCAGGGCTTTCGGTGTACGACACGATGCAATACATTAAGCCGAAAGTGGCAACACTGTGTATTGGTCAGGCCTGCTCGATGGGGTCGTTGCTGCTTACTGCAGGTGAGGCGGGTATGCGTTTTTGCACGCCCAACGCGCGGGTGATGATTCACCAGCCTTCAGGCGGATTCCGTGGTCAGGCATCCGACATTGAAATTCACGCGCAGGAAATTCTGACCCTGCGCCGTCGCTTAAATGATATGTATGTCAAGCATACCGGCCAAAAACTGCCGATTATCGAAAAAGCGATGGACCGTGATAATTTCATGAGCGCCGATGAGGCTAAGAAATTCGGCCTGATTGACGATATTGTTGTCAGCCGCGCAGAAGCCGAAAAGAAAAAGAAATAGGTTTCCGAGGTTAACTGAGTTATAATGAACGAAGGTAGGGTGTTATGAGCAAACCGCGCGAGACCAAATCAACGCGTTATTGTTCCTTCTGCGGCAAAAGCGAACATGAGGTGCGCAAGCTGATCGCTGGCCCCACCGTGTTTATCTGCGACGAATGTGTTGAGCTGTGCGTTGACATTATCCGCACGGCGGATAAATCCACCGCGCCGGCCGAAACATCTGATGTTATTGCCAGCCCGCAGCAAATCCGTCAGGTACTCGATGATTACGTGATCGGTCAGGAGCGCGCGAAAAAAGTGCTCTCCGTTGCGGTACATAACCATTACAAGCGCATCGCGCTGATGGAAAAATCCAACGATATTGAAATCGCCAAGTCGAACATTTTGCTCGTGGGGCCGACCGGCTCGGGTAAAACCCTGCTGGCGCAAACGCTGGCGCGCATTCTCGACGTGCCGTTCACCATGGCGGATGCCACCACGCTGACCGAAGCGGGCTATGTCGGCGAAGACGTGGAAAACATCATCCTCAGGCTCTTACAAGCGGCGGATTACAACGTTGAGCGCGCCGAGCGCGGCATTGTGTATATCGACGAGGTCGATAAAATTTCACGTAAATCCGAAAACCCCTCGATCACGCGCGACGTATCGGGTGAGGGCGTGCAGCAGGCCTTGCTGAAACTGATGGAAGGCACGGTAGCTTCTGTCCCGCCGCAAGGTGGCCGCAAGCATCCGCAGCAGGAGTTTCTGCAAGTCAATACCGCAAATATTCTCTTCATTTGCGGTGGTGCGTTTGCAGGGATTGAGAAAATCATTGCGCGCCGTCAGAAGGGCTCGTCCATTGGCTTTGGCGCCGATGTGCGCAATACCGAGGATGCCAAGCCCGGCGATATGTTCAAAATGCTGGAGCCGGAAGATCTGCTGAAATTCGGCTTGATTCCTGAGTTTATTGGCCGCCTACCGGTCATCGCTACGCTGGATGATCTGGACGAAGCTGCGCTAAAATCCATCCTGACAGAGCCGAAAAATGCGCTCATTAAGCAATACCGTAAATTGTTTGATGTTGAGGGCGTGAACCTCAATTTCAGCGACGATGCGGTGAGTGCCATTGCCGTGAAAGCCATCGATCGTAAAACCGGTGCGCGTGGTCTCAGAGCCATTATGGAAGAATTGCTGCTTGATCTGATGTACGAAATTCCGGGTTCGGAAGACGTATCCGAAGTGAAAATCAGCGGCGATGTGGTCATGGGCAAGGCTGAGCCGCACATTATCCGTGATAATGCTGCCAAGAAAACGGGTAAAAAAGCCTAACTTTCTTTCTTTTTCTTCATGAATAATTTCGCTGCGTAGCCTTTACTTTTGGGCGCTGCGTACTATATTATTATCATCCATTCTTGATTGAGGCTCTTATGTCGTCTGCCCAAGCGTTTCCCGTGTTGCCGCTGCGTGATATTGTGGTGTTCCCTGGCATGGTGGTGCCGCTGTTTGTCGGACGCGAAAAATCGGTGAAAGCACTGGAAGCAGTGGTGAAAACCGGTAACAAAATTCTGCTGCTCTCGCAGCGTAACGGCTCGATGGATAATCCCAGCCAGGATGATTTGTTTCGCGTTGGCACGATTGCCAATGTGCTACAGCTTCTGCGCTTGCCGGATGGTACGGTGAAGGTGTTGGTAGAAGGTGCACAGCGTGCCCGTGCCCATCATTTTTTGATCAACGAAGAATATTACGAAGCCAGCGCTGAGGCGATGGAAGAGCCGGTGAGCGATGAAGTGGAAGTGGAAGCCATGTTCCGCTCGGTCATTTCCAAGTTCGAAGAATATGTAAAGCTCAATAAAAAAATTCAGCCCGAAACCCTCGGCGCAGTCAGCAAAATTAATTCGCCTTCCGTGCTTGCCGATACGGTGGCGGCGCACATGGCGATTGACATTCCCGCCAAGCAGGAAATTTTGGAGCTGGCGAAAGTTTCTGAGCGGCTTGAGCATGTATTTGCACTGATGGAATCAGAAATCGGCGTTCTAAATACCGAAAAACGCATCCGCAGCCGCGTCAAGCGCCAGATGGAAAAGACCCAGCGCGAATACTATCTGAATGAGCAAATGAAGGCGATTCAGAAAGAACTCGGCGAGCTGGATGATGGCCGTGACGAAATTTCCGAAATGGAAGAAAAAATTAAGAACACCAAGCTGTCGAAAGAAGCACGCGAGAAATGCGAAGCCGAGATTAAAAAACTACGCACCATGAGCTCGATGTCGGCAGAAGCCTCGGTCATCCGCAATTACCTCGACTGGGTGATTTCGATTCCGTGGAAAAAACCATCCAAAGTAAAGCGCGATATCAAGCTTGCCGAAAAAGTGCTCAACGCGGATCACTACAGTCTGGAGAAAGTGAAAGAGCGGATTTTGGAATATCTCGCGGTGCAGTCGCGCACGCGGCAAATTAAGGGCCCCATTTTGTGCCTGGTTGGCCCTCCGGGGGTGGGTAAAACCTCGCTGGCGCGCTCCATTGCCAAGGCGACCGGTAGGCAGTACGTGAAAATCTCGCTCGGTGGCGTGCGCGATGAAGCTGAAATTCGTGGCCACCGCCGCACCTATATTGGGGCGATGCCGGGCAAGCTGATTCAGTCGATGAAAAAAGCCAAATTTTCTAACCCGCTCATCCTGCTCGATGAGATCGATAAAATGGGTAACGATTTTAGAGGCGATCCGGCAGCAGCGCTGCTGGAAGTGCTCGATCCAGAGCAGAATAAACAGTTTGGCGATCACTATTTGGAAGTAGAATACGATCTTTCCGATGTGATGTTTATTGCGACGTCCAACTCGCTCAACATGCCGCGCCCACTACTTGACCGCATGGAAATGATTCGTCTTTCCGGCTACACGGAGGATGAAAAAGTCAACATCGCGATCATGCATCTCATCCCCAAGCAGATGAAAGAACATACGCTGAAAAAAACCGAGTGGAGCATTTCGGAAGACGCGCTGCGCGATACCATTCGCTATTACACGCGCGAAGCGGGTGTGCGTAACCTTGAGCGCGAGATTGCTAAAATGGCGCGCAAAACGGTGAAAGACATCATGACGGCGCGGAAGGAAAAAGTGCACATCACGCGCAAGAATCTCGATAAATATCTGGGTGTGCGTAAGTTCAGCTATGGTGAGGCGGAAAAGAACGATCAAGTCGGCGTGACGACCGGCCTTGCATGGACGGAAACCGGCGGCGATCTATTGCTGATTGAATCGGTGCTGATGCCGGGTCGTGGCAAATTTACCGTCACCGGCAAACTCGGCGATGTGATGAAAGAATCCGTGGAAGCTGCGACCAGCTATGTCCGCAGTCGCGCGCTGGAATTTGGTATTAAGCCCACCGCGTTTAAGACCAAAGATATTCACGTTCACGTTCCCGAAGGTGCAACACCGAAAGATGGCCCGTCAGCTGGTATTGCCATGTGCACGACGATTGTCTCGGTGCTCACCGGCATTCCGGTCAGGAAGAACGTCGCGATGACGGGTGAGGTGACTCTACGCGGGCGGGTGCTTGCGATTGGCGGACTCAAAGAAAAACTGCTCGCCGCGCTGCGTGGGGGGATTACGACGGTGCTGATTCCGAAAGAAAACGTGAAGGATCTGGAAGAGATTCCCGATAACGTGAAAAAAGGTCTCACCATTATCCCGGTCGAGCATGTCGATGAAGTGCTGCAAGCCGCGCTGGCGCGCATGCCAGACGTCATTACCGACTGGGTAGAAGTGGACGATGAATCGGCGCTGAAAAAATCATCCGCTGAAGATGAGGATTCTGCTGCTCGCCCGCATTGATGTTTTTTGTGCTCATCTTTGTGGACAAAAATCAGCGTCACTTTTTTCCTTACGATAAAAATATCGGCTGCAAGATTTGCGTGCGCAATGTCAAACGAATTTCATGCAGAAAATGAAAATAAATCATCTTGCATTGTGTGCTGCACGAGCTAGAGATGCGTCCTCACATAATTTCAAAACAACAAAAATTTTTCGGAGAAAGCATATGCAACCACACACGTTCTATCAGCCTGCACCTTGCGCAAAAATGCTCAAGTCGCTGGGCAATGTTTACCGCCTGCAAATTATTCAATTGCTGATGAGCGGTGAGAAGAACGTGACGGAACTGAACCAGTCGGTGAAGGTGAGCCAGCCGGCATTGTCTCAGCATCTGGCGCGTCTGCGCAAAGAGGGCATTGTGATGTCGCGTCGTCATCAACGTCAGATTTTCTACCGCCTCAACAATCCGCAAATTTTGCGTATTCTGGCCGTAGTGGAAGATGTGATTTCGCAGCGTCAGGTGGAAGCGCCAGTGAACCAGAATCAACCGCAAGTTGCTAAAGCAGCGTAACGCAAATTTCGCTTAGATGGCGTCGCATCTGTGACGCATACAGACAAGGCCAGTGGCTAACGCGACTGGCCTTTTTGCTGGCTGCTATCGCGTATAGATTCCAGATAAATTTTCTTACCCTTAAACACTTGCTGCGCCAGTAAGCGGAAAAGTTTCGCCAGTTTTTTGCGCCCGGCAGGGGTGGATAGATCAATCGCATCAAGCTCGGCGATATCCAGTTCGCTTAAGCCGAATTGTACTTTGTACGCGCGCGGATCGGCGATGACTTTTTCTGCCAGATCGTAGAGTACATCGGCCAGCGCTTCTGGCGAAAGGTGATCCACATCTTCCAGATTATGCGCGCTGATGGATAGAAACTCGCTATCCGCATCATCCTCAGGCTTAGTGGACACTGGGATTATCCTTGCTGATAACAGGCGCGCTGGTGCCGGTTTGCTCTTCGGCTTGCTTCAGCAGCATCGATTGCGCCATGAGTTCTTCAAACTTGGCAAAACCTAAAAATGCGACACCAGCCTGCAGATGATCCAGCGTATCGCGGCCTAAATTTTCGTTGACCCATTTCACGCGGTTTGAAGGCTTGTCATTCGCGATATAGGCAAAATAATTGAAAAATTTCTGACCTGGAAAATTAAATTTCAGTGTGTGCAGTGCCAGATCAATCGTAAAAGAACCAAGCAATATCCCGTCTTTGAAGACGTGGGTGGTATCGCCTTGCTCTTCGATATTAATGCCGAATTGTTCGTAACGCGGGCTGCTCATATAGCGTCACTATCACGGGTGGAAGCGGCTTTGTAGCAAAATCTGGAAATTGTTACGTCTGTCCTATGCTTCGCCAATACGTGTGGCGGTCAGAATCACTTCGCCAAATTTGGGTGAAAGCAACTTGGAAAGCACCATACGCTTGATGGAATCTTCAAAATTCCGGCGCGCCTGACCTTGCAGATTCGTATTCACCGTAATTGCCGAAAGCCCGCCATCCGCCATCGGGTTGGTGCACAGCGCATAGCCGTCTTCCTGACGCTGAATAAAGGTTTCCGGATCGAACATGCCGACAATGCTATCGTGGTTTGTAAAGTGAGGTGCGAAAGATGATCTGTAATAACTCATACACCCATTTTACCGATTCACGCAATCTCGTGTGTGACAATTTCGTGAAATCGTGGGGCTGTGGATGAGTGACGTCGCGCACACTATAACTATCACTAGCTGTTGCGCTCACCCTGCGCCAACACGCCCGCCAGATCCGCAGCGGTTTCGCTGCGTGAGGCGCGAAATTGCTGCTGACTCATTTGCGAGCGCGCGGTCTCTGCCGTGCTGCTCGAAAAGCGTGGGCGACTTAAATAAATGCGCAGTGCGGATCCAAGAAATCCGAACACCCCTTGCGCGCTGGGCGTAAATGCCTCTTCCATGCCGCTGCCACTGCTGCGAGGTGTGCTACGAGTCTGCTGACGCAGCGACTGCTCCATCTGCTCGCGAATGTTGCGATTGAGGGCTTCCTTAAACTCGCTGAGAATTTTTTCCGACTCGCGGCGCATCAGGCGCAGATATTGTTGTTGCTGCGACTCCAGCGCGCGGTTGTACGCAGATTCTGTAGCGCTGCGTCGCGCGCCCTGGCGTGAGATATAACGTGGCATAACCCCTCATCTGTTGCTGCCCATCATGAACATCTATGTGAGTTACCGGGAAGTAGGGGACGCAATAAAAAAGGCCGCCGGGGGCGACCTTTTTCACATTCATATGCGCCGAAAACGACTAGTCGAATAAATCGGCACGCTTGCGCGCGAGTTTGCGAGCACGGCGAACGGCTTCCGCAGTTTCGCGTACGCGCTTTTCGGATGGTTTTTCGTAGTGCTTACGCATTTTCATCTCACGATAAATGCCCTCACGCTGCATCTTCTTTTTCAAGACACGAAGCGCTTGCTCTACGTTATTGTCACGAACGGCAACTTCAACCACGCGAATTACCCCCTTTTCAGGTCTTTTCTAGTAAATTAGGTCGCGCACACTAACCCATAAGTGTGGATAAGCGCAAGCGCTATCTTGCTGGAACCCCCTAAAAACCCTATAAAAACGGGGATAACTCTAACAAAAACGAGGCAAGCATGAGCAAACTGAAAACCGGCGCGGTGGAATCAACCAAACTGCGCAGCTACATTGAACGTATTGAAAAACTTGAAGAAGAAAAGGCTGCCATCGCCGCGGATGTGCGCGATGTCTTTGCCGAAGCCAAATCAAACGGCTTTGATACGAAAACCATGCGTCAGGTGTTGAAGCTGCGTAAGCTTAACCACAACGACCGCCTCGAGCAGGAATATATGCTGGATTTATACAAGCGCGCGCTGGGCCTAGAGATGGAGCTAGATGAGGCGGCGTAAGCTTTAATGTATAAGTCAACGAGAAGGCTAGGTCTCCGAAAGGTGACTTGCCTTTCTCGCTAGATATTACGAGAGTCATTTTGGTTAGGTATAGAAACTTTTTTATTCATTACTTCGTTCAAAATTTTATGGGCTATGATTGGAACATGAGAAGCGACCGAAGAAATTAAAGATAAAGCAGATAATTCTTTGAATGCATTAAAAGCTAAACAGATGCATGCTGACTTTACCAGTGTTATGCCTTCATCCGCATCAAATAGTAGCTCAGTGTTTACATCAATTTCTTGTGGTCCTCTGATAGCTTTTTCCACCTGAGATCCTTTGAGCAAAAGGGTGGCTTTTTCTTCTAAAATAAGTTTTCCAAACCCTCGGTCACCAAATTGCATTCTGGGATGTCCGTCCACAAGTATTAGCAGGGACTTAAATTCGTCAAAGCTTTGAAAACACAATTCGGTATGCTTGGACTTGTTCGTTAATATTCTAAGGCCAGAAAGCCACGTATTGGAATTATAATGCTGTACCCAGTCTATCGCCTGAAGAAGTTTCTCAGGCAGCGATGCTGCTTCTATTTTAAGATTCTTTTTAATTGTACTATTTAATCCATCACTACCCTTATCAAGCCCAACTACGGGGAAATATATACGCCTTGTACTTATTTCCCTATCACTACAGTAATCAGCAATTATCTGTTGAGCTAAGTAGTCAAGAACGCTTCTGTAGCGCATTAAGCAGTCTAGAGACTTAAATTTTAACTCTTGTGGAATTATAAGCTGCTGCTCTGCCTCAGAATATAGTCGTTTGAGTTCTTCAAATTCACTGAGAGCGTACTTTAGGGTTTCCTCGATTGATTCAATGTATGACGACATGGTCGTTAAAGCTATCCTCGAAGCTGGCCGCCTAGTTTCTGGGCGGCGAGAATCATCGCATCGGCAGCGGCGGAAATATCAGCTTCGCTGAGCGTTTTATCCATCGCTTGCAGTGTGGCGGTAAAGGCCAGCGACACATGGCCTTCGGCCACACCCTTGCCACGGTATACATCAAATAGCGCCACATCGATCACATGGGCGCCGCCAGCGCGTTTCATGGCTTTTTGCAGGCTACCTGCTTCAACAGAATCGGGCACGACGAACGCGAAATCACGTGTCACGGCCTGATATTCCGAAAGCGCTGCCGCGCTACGTTTGGCAGGCTTGGTAGCGGGCAGGGCGGCAAGCATGATCTCGCAGGCGAACACCGGCACTTCAATATCAAATGCCTTCAGCACAGAAGGGTGCAGTGCGCCGAAATAAGCGAGGATATTTTTAGGACCAAGCGAAATCGCGCCTGCGCGACCTGGGTGATACCAACTAGGAACACTGCGCGTGATCTGCACATTGTCTGTATTCACGCCAAACTGCTCAAGCGCGCTGAAGGCATCGGCTTTTGCGCTAAACACATCTACCGCAGCTGCCGGTTGCCAGTGCAGCGGATTTTCTCCACAGCGAATGGAGGCGAGTTGCGTGGTTTCATCTTGAGGCAGAGTGCCAGAAAACACGCTACCTGCTTCAAACAGATGCACCGTTTTTTGCGCGCGAGCAAGGTTCGCACGCGCGGCGATCAGTAAGCCCGGCAGCAGATTCGGGCGCATGGTGCTTAAGTTTGATGCAATCGGGTTTTGTACATTCAGCGCTGAATTTTTTGCTGCAAACAGTGCGGCCTGATCTTCGGAAATAAAGGCGAAGCTTACGGTTTCAAACAGCCCGCGCATGGCAAGTGCGCGGCGCGTGCGGCCAAGCTGCGCTGCTTTTGCATCCACCGCCGGCGCGATGTTTCCTGCAGGCTTCGGCAGCGAGATGGTGGGAATCGTATCATAACCAACGATGCGCAGTACTTCTTCGGCAATGTCTTCGCGGCAGGTGACATCATGACGCCAGCTGGGTGGCGCGGCGAGATTCTTGGTCAGCGTGAATCCGAGCGCTTGTAGAATACGCTCGCAGTCAGATGGAACGACGCTTAGACCGCTGCGATTTTCGATGAAATCAGGCGACCATGCAATCGCCGTGCGTGGTGCAGGGGCGCTGCCCGAGTAGCGAAGCTCGCCCACTTTGCCGCCGCAGATTTGGGTAATCATGGCGGTGGCAAGTGCTTCGGCGGTGCCTAAAAACGCAGGATCCACCCCGCGTTCAAAGCGCATGCGGGCATCGGAAATAATTTGGTGATGCTGCCCGGATTTGGCGATGCGCTCGGGCGAAAACATCGCCACTTCCAGGACAATATCCGTCGTGCTCTCGCTGACGCCGCTTTCAGTGCCGCCCATAATGCCCGCAAGTGCGAGCACGTTTTTCTCGTCCGCAATCACGCAGTCAGCTGCGGTAAGCGTGTAGGTTTTCTCGTTCAGCGCGCTGAGCGTTTCGCCGTTCTGCGCGCGGCGCACCGTAAGCTTGTCGCTGATCTTGGCGGCATCGAATACATGCAGCGGGCGGCCATAAGCGAGGGTAAAATAATTGGTGATATCGACCAGCGCGGAAATTGGGCGCATGCCGGCAGCGCTAAGCGTCTGCTGAAGCCATGCTGGTGACTGTCCGTTTTTTACGCCCGTAATGCGGCGGAAGAAAATTTCTGCGCAACCATCCTCATCCTGAATGTCATTTTCAGGTGAAGCCGAAGCATTTGCATCAGATTCTGAGGATTTTTCAGGATGACATAATATCCCCAAACCCGCCGCCGCCAGATCACGCGCGACGCCGTACACACCAAAACAATCACCACGATTGGGCGTAATGGCAATTTCAATCACCGGATCATTTAAGCCCAGCACATCGGCGATGGGCGCGCCAATGGTGGCATCGGCTGGCAACTCAATAATACCTTCGGAGTCCTCGCTAAGTCCAAGCTCGGCGGCGGAACATAACATGCCGCAGCTTTCGACATCGCGGATTTTGGATTTCTTTATCACCAAGCCGTTTGCCGGAATGGTACTGCCAATGCTTGCCAGAGCTACTTTCAGGCCAGCGCGCGCATTGGGCGCACCGCAGACAATTTGCAGTGTTTCGCTGCTGGTTTTTACTTCGCACACTTGCAAGCGATCAGAATTGGGGTGCGGCTTGGCGCTGAGCACATGCGCGACAGTAAACGGGGCAAGGCTGGCAGCCTTATTTTCCACGCCTTCGACTTCAAGGCCAATGCGGGTAAGTGTCGCGCTGATGTCATCCACCGAAGCATCGGTGGTGAGGAATTGCTTAAGCAGTGAGAGCGGAAATTTCATGCGCTCACTCCGCTTGTTAAATTTGGCACATGCAGCGGCGAGAAGCCGTAATGTTTTAGCCAGCGCACATCGCCTGCGAAAAACGTGCGCAGATCGGGGATGTTATATTTCAGCATCGCCAGGCGCTCGATGCCAAAGCCGAAGGCGAAGCCTTGCCATTCGTTCGGGTCTAGCTTGCAGTGGCGTAGCACCTCAGGATGCACCATGCCGCAACCGGCGACTTCCAACCAGTCATCGCCTTCGCCAATCACCAGTGAGTCGCGGCCGCGCTTGCAGCCAATATCGACCTCTGCGGAAGGTTCGGTGAACGGAAAGAAGCTCGCGCGCAGGCGCATCGGCACTTTCTCAAGGCCGAAAAACGCGCTGAGCATATCATTCAAAATGCCCTTCAAATGCCCCATGTGAATGTTTTTATCGATCACCAGGCCTTCGATCTGGTGGAACATCGGCGTGTGGGTTTGGTCAGAATCGCAGCGGAACGTGGCACCTGGCGCTACAATACGAATCGGCGCGCCGCGCTCGATCATCGCGCGGATTTGCACCGGCGAG
>JALHRI010000058.1 GCA_022841525.1 Alphaproteobacteria bacterium
ACGGTCGTCGTTTTCGTCTTCATCGTCGTCGTCATGTTCTTCTTCATCCTCATCGCGCTCGACATAATCCTCAAGATTATCCAGCAGCTCACCGCCGCCCAAATTCTCATCGAGATACATTTCGTCTTCCGCGTCATCGCCGGTGGCGTCCACCTCAGGCTCTTCCTGATGTTCTTCCACTTCTTCCAAAGAAATGACATCCGTATCATCGTCTTCGATTTCCTCAAGCTCCTCCAGCGGTGCATCATCAAGGTCTGGAAGCTGCTCATCATCCGGATCAATTGGCGCGCGCACTTTGGTTTTTTTAACGACGGGCTTGGCAGGCTTCGCGGGCTTTAGCGCTTTGGATTTCTTTTTGCCCTCGTCTTTCATCACGTAGCCGCATTTCGGGCACGTTGGACTTAAGACGCCCAAATCATAGAATTTTGCACCACATTTGGGGCATTGGCGTTTATTTCCTAAACTATCTGCCATAAGCGATCCAACCTTGTTGGTTATACTTGCAATGCTTGTAAAACCATAGCACAAGCGTGCCCTTGTTACACGTTATTCCTGACTCTCAATTCAGCCTTACGCAAGCCGTATGAAAAACGCAACCCACCCTGTAAGCCCATCTGCCCATGCTGGGGATAACCTAGCGATGCATAGTTCGCCCAGTATGAAACTGCGAGGTCACGTGCGCGTCCCAGGCGATAAATCGATCTCGCACCGCGCGCTGATGTTTGCCGCGCTGGTAAAGGGCACCACAGAGATTGACGGCCTGCTCGAAGGCGAAGATGTGATGCGCACCGCCGAAGCATTGCGCGCGTGCGGCGCGAATATCACCCGCATGGGCGCTGGTCAATGGAAGGTGGAAGGCGTTGGTGTTCATGGGCTTAAAGCCCCCACCACCACGCTGGACATGGGCAATGCAGGCACCGCCGCACGGCTGTTAATGGGGATTTTTGCGGGCTATGAGTTTCCCGTACATATGATCGGAGATACAAGCCTAAGCAAGCGCCCAATGAAACGGGTGATGGAGCCGTTAAGCCTCTTTGGCGCGCAGTTTATGGCCAGCGAAGGCGGCAAACTCCCGCTTACCATGCAAGGCCGGCCGCTGCATCAAAACATCAGCTACACCTTGCCGGTCGCCTCCGCGCAGGTGAAATCTGCAGTGCTGCTTGCGGGTCTGCGCAGCCCTGCCCTCACCGAAGTGATCGAGCCTGAGGCCACGCGCGATCACACCGAGCGCATGCTCGCATGGTTCGGGTTTGATATCACCACCGGCACCGATATGCTGGGTACGCGGTTGATTTCTCTGCGCGGCAATCCTGATCAAATTGAGTTACACCGCAAGTTCAGCGTTCCCGCTGATCCCTCTTCTGCTGCCTTTCCGCTGGTTGCCGCCCTCATCACGCCGGATGCGGATGTCACCGTGCGCGATGTGTGCATCAACCCGCTACGTACCGGACTTTTCGATACCCTTAAAGCCATGGGCGCGACGCTGGAATACAGCAATATCCGCGAGATTGCCGGCGAGCCGGTGGCAGACATCACCTCAAAAACCAGCACGCTACAGGGCGTCGAAGTGCCAGCCCACCGCGCACCGTCGATGATTGATGAATACCCGATTTTAGCCATCGCCGCTGCGTTTGCCAAAGGCACCACCGCCATGCGCGGCCTTTCTGAATTGCGCGTCAAAGAGAGTGACCGCTTGAGCGCCATGGTGTCTGGACTGCGCGCATGCGGCGTCGATGCTCGCGAGGAAGGCGATGATCTCATCGTCAGTGCGCGTGGCACCGCGCCCCTGGGCGGCGCTACCATTACCACCCATTTTGACCACCGCATTGCGATGAGTTTTTTGATCGCAGGGCTTGCCATGCAGCGCGGTTGCCGCATTGATGATGGCCGCGCCATCACCACCAGTTTCCCTAGCTTTATGAAGTTAATGCAGGGCCTCGGTGCGCAGATGGAAGGCGATATTCACCCCCTGCCCGTGAAAGAAAAAATCGTCATCGCGGTGGATGGGCCAGCAGCCTCGGGCAAAGGCACGCTGGCGCGCCGTTTGGCCGAGCATTTTGGCTTGCCATATCTTGATACCGGAAGCCTTTACCGCGCTGCCGGTATGCGCGTGCTTTACGCCGAAAAAGATCCGCACGATGTGGCCGCCGCCATCGCTGCCGCACGGGCGATTCAGCCGCACGATCTGGCCAATCCTAAAATCAGAAGCGAGAAAATCGGCAAGGCTGCCTCGGTCGTTTCGGCGATTGCTGAAGTACGCGAAGCCCTGCTCGAATATCAGCGTGAGTTTGCTGCGCAGCCGCGCGGCGCAGTGCTGGATGGGCGCGATATCGGCACCGTGATCTGCCCGGAGGCAGACGTGAAATTCTTCATCACCGCCAGCCTTCAGGCGCGCGCCAAGCGCCGTCACAAACAGCTTCAGGAATACGGTATTGCCGTCACCTACGAATCGGTCGAGGCGGATTTGAAAGAGCGCGATGAGCGCGATCGTGCCCGCGCGGTAGCGCCGCTCGTTGCCGCCAATGATGCCATCACGCTGGATAGCTCAAGCCTTTCTGCTAACGACGTCTTCGCCCAAGCCTTAAAATTGGTGTACGAAAAACTGGCAGCATTGTAGGTGTCTGTAGCACCCCTAATGTCACGAAATCTTCACACTCCTAAGGTGGCTACTGAGCTATACTGGACTCTAATCATACAGGAGAAGTGCCATGAATCCAGAACGATCATCCGAAGAATATGCAGGACCAAGCAAGTTTGGCAACGCTTCGGCGAAAGCATTTCTTCTTGCTCAGCTTGCCGCTATTCCGTCACTTATGGGCGCACGCATAACTACTGGTATCGTCGCAATCGGAGGCTTAATTGTCGGCAGTATTTGGGGCTGGAATCAAGCCGAAAAAGCTGAAAAGCAGTTTCGTGTTATAAAAGATGATGTTGTTAAGCTAAATGCCGAGAATCAGGCGCTTAAAAATGATGCAAAGTGGGCGGAACGTTTGGCTAACCGCCCGCCAGAAGATAAGATGCAAATTAGGTAACGCCGTGTCTATCATTGATAATAGTACTGCAAAGTTACTCTCAAAATGCGATGAGCTCACGCATGCCAATGCAACTGGCATCTTTCATGCCGTGCAACAAATATCAGAAAAATCTGGCATCAAAGTTCCAAAAATCTATCGCCTTAAGGCTAATCTTGGCCCAATACTTGATAATTTTCCTGCAGGCGCACTGCAGCACCGTGGTGAAAATGTATTGCTGCTTGGGCATTCTATTAATGGCAAGGTTTTTGGTGTCGACTACACGCAAGCCTCAACCATCAGCGATGAGTTTAAGGCCATTTTAGCGCATGAGATGGGGCATCTTTACCGCAAAGATACCAAGTTTCCTACAGGAGCTATATGGCGCTCTAACCTGTCTCCCCTAGCTTGTATGGTGGGAGCCATAGCGGGCACCTATGCCGTGAGGTCTTATTTGGAAAAGAAAGTCACTCCATCCATTGAATCTAATGAGAAGACCCCAGAGGAATTAGCATCAGCTGCCGGGGTTACAAATGCACATAAAGGTACGGTGTTTGAAGCGATTGGCAAGGTCGCCATCTACACTGCTATGGCAATGTTAGGCTTCGCTGGCGGGATGCTAATGCTTCGCAACATACGGCAAAATATGGAGTTTTCTTGTGACGCATTTAGCAAAAAAGTCATGGGTTCGGGGGAGCCACTAGCCCGCGCACTAGAAAAGTTTCATTCTCATGCTCAAGAACTATCAGCAAATCAGTTGGGTCACTTGCCTGCTGAAAAACAGGCCATGGCCAAGAAAGTGATAAGCTTTCTAGAATCGTTTATGCATCCTCCTGTCGAACAACGCATTAAGGCATTACGGCAGTAAACTCTGCCTATGCGACGATTCGCTAGATTCAGGCCACTGATAATAGTCATTTCAATCAATAATGTTACGTGATGTCATGCCAGCTCCGTCATTCGACGGGGTAAACTCAGCTGGCATCCATGTATTACAACTAGATCCCTGCTTTCGCAGGGATGACAAAATGTGCGATTCTTTGTTGGAATATATTCCAATATCACACCGGCCCGAAGGAGCGCACCAGAGATCCGGCAAGCATGTACCAGCCGTCAGCCAGTACGAAGAAAATAATCTTAAACGGTAGCGAGATGATGACGGGCGGAAGCATCATCATCCCCATCGCCATGAGGACAGAGGCGATGAGCAGATCGATCACCAAAAACGGTATGAAAATTAAAAAGCCCATTTCAAAGGCACGGCGAAGCTCGCTGATCATAAAGGCGGGAATCAGAATTTCGTAAGGCGTGGACTCGGGTTTCTCGACCTTAGTATTGCGGATATCCATGAATAAACGCAGGTCTTTTTCGCGCACATGCTCCAGCATAAACAGGCGGAAGGGTTGCGCGGCGCGCTCAATCGCCAGTTCTTCGCTGATGCGTTCTTCTACCAACGGTAAAATGCCATCGTTATACGATTTTTGGAAGGTCGGCATCATCACGAACAGGGTAAGAAACATCGCCAGCGCCACAATCACCTGATTGGGCGGGGTGGTTTGCGTACCGATCGCCGTGCGCACGAACGACAGCACAATAATGATGCGGGTGAACGATGTCACCATCACCAGCAGCGAGGGCGCCAGCGAAATCACCGTAATTAACAGCACCAGCTGAATCATACGCGCGGTGGCCGAGCCGCCGTCACCGGCATCAATCGAGAGCGACTGCGCCAGCGCCGCATCCGGCAGCAGAGCAAACGCGCAAAGAATCAAGGCGATCATCGTAATAAAGCGGGGCGTCATGATGGCTCCGGACGTGAGGTTTGGTGGGCCACAGGGCGCGAGGCAATCACGGTTGCAGGCGACTGCGCACTGATCAGGAGTAAATGATGTTGATCGTGCCAGCGCACCGTGAGTAGCCGGTGTTTGGGATCAAGAAACAGTACATCCTCCACCGCTAGATGCCCACTGGCACTGGCACTGCGCTGAAATTTCGCCACGATGTTGATTTTACGTGCAAGCAGACTTAAGCCCCAGATCAAGCCGCACACCAGCGCTAGCGAGCCAACATACTCAAGCACTTGAATCTCGCTCATGCATCGCCCTGCGTAGGTTTGTTGGTATAAAGCCTGAGCGCTTTGTGGCGCTGCGTAGTCGCCTTCATCTCGCTGGTGAGTTGTTGCCTGGCATGCTCCATCGCGGTTTTTAGGTGACCCAGCGAAAGCGCTAATTCATCCAGCCTATCCGACATTTCCTGCGGCAGTGGCTGCGGCAATGCCAGCACACGACTGGTCAGCGCATCCACCATCGGCGAGAGCTCCTTCATCTCGATAAACTGACCCGCACTCAGCATAGCCTTCGCGGATTCGATGTAATGCATCACACCCTGAAAGCAGTCTTCAATGGCTTGTGGTGACTGCTCGTTCATGATGCGCCCTTCACACTGCGCTGCGCGGCACCCGCATTGGCGCGGTACACATAAGCCAGAATTTCCGCCACCGCACTAAAGGCTTCCACCGGAATGGGGCTGTCAATATCGAGTAGCGAGAGGATCTCGACCAGCTCGGCATCTTCGCGCACCTTAATGCCCTTGGCAAAAGCGATCTGCATAATCTGCTCGGCGAGAAATCCCCTCCCGCTGGCGATAACCTGCGGACTATCTGCCAGCTTCGGATCGTACGCAATGGCCACGGCTTTTTGCACTTGCGGCGGCGCTTTTTCAGGGCGCACCTGATCATCAAAGGCGTCAAAAATGGGGGGCTCACTCGTCACGCGGCTCATCCCCTAAGGTAAAGAAATCATCAAACGCATCGCCGGTCGAGGCCGCCATGTTTTCCTGCATGATTTTATCGTAAATTTCTTTGCGCAGCACCGAAGCGTTGGCGGGAAAATTAAAGCCCAGCTTCACCATGCGCCCTTTAATTTCGGTGACGGTCAGCTCAATCGAATTATTGATGATGATGGATTCGCCAATCTTGCGCGATAAATAAAGCATAACACCTACCTGGCATGCGGCTGCAGCATTGGCCGCAACCATATTAAGTACGGTATTAACACAGCTGCAAAATGAATGCTACATTTTTCTTGCAAACTAGGTAAAGTTTGCCTATATTGACTAGTAGAGGGCAAATAAAGCCCCACTGACTCTTCGCGTAATAACTTCAAACTACTAGGTTTATACGCAAATTCTTGAGCGCTCGGCGACTGGCATAAGACTTGCACTACTTCCCTCACCTTTTCTCATTTGGCGTGGGAAGTAGGCAAGAACATGAACCACTGACGTTGGAGCACGTGATGGACGTATCAGACAGCGCAATCATGAATTTGATGCAGGCGCAGATGGCCTATCAGGGTCAGCGCCAAACGCAAATTGCTCACAATCTGGCGAACCTTGACCGACCAGATTTTGAAGCACGCGATATGAAAAAATTCGATTTCGAGCGATTGGTCGCCAAACACATGAAGCGCCTGCAACTGCGTGCTACCAATACGCAGCATTTGCCCCCCGTCAAACCCAGCACCGATGATTTTCGTGATGCGAAGCTGCGTGACACGTTTGAAACCACGCCGGTGGGCAACAACGTCTCGGTGGATCAGCAAACCGCGCTGGCAGCAAAAAACAACGCTGAATTTCAAATAAATAGCCGCTTATTCCGCAAATATACGCAGATGTACCGCGTGGCTGCGGTTGGCACGCGCTAGTACGGGAGGATAGAATGAAACTGCTGGATACACTTATTATTTCTGGTGCGGGCATGAAAGCTCAGTCTGACCGCTTACGCGTGGTGGCGCAGAACATCGCCAACGCGGAGTCGGCAGGCACGCGCCCGGGTGAGGAACCTTACCGCCGCAAAACCATCAGTTTTGATGCTGAACTCAACCGCGAAGGCGGTTTTGAAACCGTGCAGACCAAGCGCATCGGCACCGATCCTTCCGCGTTTAATCTGAAATACGATCCATCCCATCCGGCAGCCAACGCGCAAGGATATGTACAAATGCCCAACGTCAATTCCATTTCTGAGATGATGGATATGCGCGAAGCCAGAAGAAGCTATGAAGCGAACTTGAATATGGTAGAATCATCCCGCGCGATGATGAGCCAGACGCTGAACATTCTGCAATAATTTCTGACCGGGAGCACTCTAAATGTCGACGATCACGAATTTTTCTCAGGCAATTAATGCGTATCAGGCCGCCTCAAAAGCGGTATCCTCGCTTGCACAAAGCAGCATGCAAAGCACCTCGTCTGCGGCACCTGCAAGCGCACAGCCCAGCTTTTCTGATTTAGTTGGCGGCGCGCTGATGCAGGCAAAAACCGGCGCGTATAAAGCCGAAGCCATCAGCACGCAGGGGTTGCTCGGCAAGGCCGATATTACCGATGTGATCACCGCCGTATCCAACGCCGAGCTTAGCCTGAATACCGTGGTTTCCATTCGTGACCGGATGATTAACGCCTACCAAGATATCATCAAAATGCCGATTTAATCATATCGACGATTGAATCCGTGCGCGCACTCATTTAGGTGTAGCAATTCAAGGAGTAGGTCAGTGGAAGCCCCCGAAGTCGTCGATGTGCTGCGTGAAGCCCTGTGGGTGCTGGTGATTGTCGGCGCGCCGGTGATGCTGACGGCGCTGATCGTCGGCTTAATTGTCTCACTGGTGCAGGCACTCACGCAAATTCAGGAAATGACACTGACCTTCGTTCCCAAACTGCTGACGATGCTTGCCGTGCTGGCAATTTCCCTGCCTTACATGCTGCAAACACTGGTCGATTTTAATGACGAACTTTTCGTTAAAATCGCCGAGATGGATTAGCGCGCATGTCGCTGGTGTACTCACCGCTTGAGCATTTTTTAATCACCCAGCTCTTTACGTGCTTAATGGTCTTCACCCGCATCGGCACCTGTCTGATGATTCTGCCAGGCATTGGCGATGTGTACGTCATGCCTCGCACACGCTTGCTACTGGCGCTTTCCATCAGCGTCATCACCACACCGATGGTGATGGACACTATGCCCGCCGTACCGGGAAGCCCACTGATTCTCACCGGCATGCTGGTCGCTGAAATGCTAACAGGCGCGCTGTTTGGCAGCATCGTGCGCATGATGTTGTCCACCATGAATACGGCAGGCACGATCATCGCCAACCAGTCATCCCTTGCGATTGCGAGTATTTTTGAGGCCACCGCCGGTGTACAAACCGCCATTGTCAGTAATTTTTTTACGATCAGCGCGCTGGCGCTATTTTTCATTCTGAATTTGCACCATCTGGTACTGGCAGCCATCATTCAAAGTTACGACGTATTTGCCGCCGGTCAGTTCTTAAACCTCGGCGATGGTAGCGATTTACTCGCGCGCACACTGGCCGATGCGTTTTTACTCGGCGTACAATTTTCCTGTCCGCATATTTTATTCTCGCTGATTTTCTATCTCGCCGGCGGCGTGATGTCGCGCATGATGCCCTCGTTTCAGGTGTTCTACGTCATGATGCCGCCGCAAGTGATGTTAGCACTGCTTCTATTGATTGTAATCATCGCACCGATGATGACAGTCTATACCAGCTATCTGGAAAGCCATCTTCTCTCTCTCACCAGCACGGTAGCCGATCATGGCCGATGATTCGCAGGATGAATCCTCAAAAACCGAAGAAGCCACGCAGCGAAAGCTAGAAGAAGCGCGCAAAAAAGGTCAGGTTGTTCAGTCGCGCGAGATCAACCATTTCTTCATGATGTTCGCTTTGACCCTGATCGTCGCAGCGATTCTGCCTTTCACCATGCGCGACACCCTACGCAGCATGGCGCCTTTTATTACCCAGCCTGATGTCTTCGATGTTTCCAGCACGGCGCTTTCTAGTGTAAGTAATTATGTACTGAAAGAAACGCTGCTACTTGCGATCATACCGCTGCTGATATTTGTGATCGCTGCACTGGCTCCTGCCATTATCCAGAACAAGTTCTTCTTCGCTTCCGAGCGTATTAAGCCCAAGCTAGAGAAGATCTCGCCGATGAAGGGTTTTGGTCGTATTTTCGGCATGAAGGCCTTTGTCGAGTTTCTTAAAAACATGCTCAAAGTCATCGCCATTGGGATCATTGCCTACGCGGTGGTCTCGCCGCTCTATCATTTAAGTGTGGTGACGGTAGATAGCTCACTTGCCTCGACACTTGAAAACACGCGCTACCTGGCGATGCGGCTGATGGTTGCGCTGACTGCCTTCATTATGCTGATTGCAGGGATTGATTATTTCTATCAGCGCTTCCAGTTCCTCAAAAGCATGCGCATGAGCAAGCAGGAAGTGAAGGACGAATACAAGCAGCAAGAAGGCGACCCGCAAATGAAGGCTAAGCGCAAGCAGATTGCGCGCGAGAAAGCCCAGAAACGCATGATGGCCAATGTACCTAAGGCAGATGTCGTCATCACCAACCCTACCCACTACGCCGTAGCGCTGATGTACCAGCAAGGCGCGATGCAAGCGCCTAAAGTCGTCGCCAAGGGGGTAGATGCGGTAGCGCTGCGTATTCGTGAACTTGCGGAAAAAAGTAAAGTGCCCGTGATGCGCAATCCGCCGCTTGCACGCGTGCTGTACAGCACCACCGAAGTGGACGAAGAAATCCCCTACGAGCATTACGCAGCTGTCGCTAAAATCATTGGTTACGTGTATAAAATGAAGGGCAAATCCATGTCGCCTACTGCAGGCCCTGGTGCCTCGCCGCGCACACCTAAAATCATTAACATCCCCAGACCCGGCAAAAAATAAGCTCTAAGATTGCACCGTCTGCACAATCTGCTAACGGTTGAGTAAATGGAGCATGCTATGCGCTTTAGCGAACGCGACGATATCACTCTGCCGCATAATTTTCTGCCACGCAAACGCAGCGGCTCGATCTGGCGGGTACTGATTGGTTT
>JALHRI010000059.1 GCA_022841525.1 Alphaproteobacteria bacterium
ACCGTGAAGAGGCCTGGGAGCAGCTGGTTGATTTGTACGAAGCGAGTTTTCCTGAACATTCCTTTCTCGACTTTTTCTGGTCGTACCGCGCGATTTGCGGCGGCATGTATTCAGTGCTGCTGGCGGATTTGCCGCAGGCCGATGTCTATCATGCGCTTTCCACCGGCTACGCAGGCCTGATGGCCGCGCGCGCCAAAATCGAAACCGGCAAGCCCTGCTTCGTGACAGAGCACGGCATTTACACCAACGAGCGGCGGATTGAAGTCAACTCCGCTGACTGGCTGGATGCCACGTCATCCAAAGCCCTCACGGTGGATCATACCCGCCGCGATTTGCGCGATATGTGGATTGATTCGATCAATAATTTCTCGCATCTGTGCTATCAGGCCTGCGATCAGATTATCACCCTGTTTAAGGGTAACCAGAAATGGCAGCTCGAAGACGGTGCCGATCCTGCCAAAATGGCGATTATCCCTAACGGTGTTGACATCAACCACTTCCAGTCTATTCGCCGCGAGCCACGCGCGGGGGGCCGCCCCACCATTGCGCTGATTGGCCGTGTGGTGCCAATTAAAGACGTCAAAACCTATCTGCGTGCGGTAGCATTGCTGCGCCAATACATCCCCGATCTGCAGGCGCTCGTCATCGGCCCTGGCGATGAAGACGAAGAATATTTCACCGAATGCCAGAATCTCGTCCATCTGCTGGGGATCGATAACCATGTCGAGTTCACCGGTCAGGTGCGCATCGAACAATACCTGCCCATCATTGACGTGCTGGTGCTGACCTCGATTTCCGAAGCGCAGCCGCTGGTGATGCTGGAAGCAGGCGCCGTTGGTATTCCGATTGTAGCCACCGATGCGGGCGCGTGCCGCGAAATCATTGAAGGCACGCCGGAAGAAACCCCTGCTCTTGGCGCAGGCGGCATTGTGACCTCGATGGCAAGCCCCGCCGCCACCGCCGAGGCGATTTATCAGCTGCTGACCGATGATGCGCTGTATCACAACGCCTCGCAAGTGATCCGCGCACGCATCGAGGAATACTACAACATGGCCACGCAGCTGCAGGCCTACCGCAATCTTTACGCGCAATATCTGCGCTAGTCGACGAGGAGTACCACATGGCTGGGATTGGTTTTGAACTGAACAAACTCGCACGGCGCGACGATCTGATGGGCATTGCCGGTGCGTATTTGCACTCGGCCTTCGCGATTGCTGGCCCGTGGCTCTTTACCGTAATCGCGCTGGCGTGCACCACCATGCTGTACGGTGCTTCCGGCAGTGAAGAAATGATGAATTTCCGCGGCGTGATCGTGTATAATTTCTCGTTCTCGCTGGTACTTTCCGCCCCCGTCTACATGATCATGACGCGCTATCTGGCCGATCAGATCCACGTGCGCAACGTTACCACCACACCCACTGTGATGCTTGAATCGCTGATGATGGTGTTTCTTTTCAATCTGCCGGTGGCGATTTTATTCTACGTCTTTTACTTCGAGATGTCGCTGGCACTTCGCCTGGCGGCCTTTGCCAATATGTTCCTCATCGCAGGCGTATGGCTGCTCAGCGTGTACCTCACTGCGCTGAAAGACTTTGCCGCCGTGACGCGCGCCTACATCATCGGCATGGTGGTCGGCGTGCTCTGCGCGGAATATGCCAGCGGCCACACTGCCGCAGGGATGGTGATGGGCTATAATATCGGCCTCACCCTGATTGTGTTTTTGCTGATCGCGCGCGTGTTCGCCGAATATCCGTACCGCCTAACGACCGAGTTTGCGATCAAGCCCTTCTTCCAGAAATACTGGGAACTGGCGGTTGGTGGGTTCTTCTACAATGCGGCACTCTGGATCGACAAATGGATCATGTGGTACGCGCCGGAGGCTGCGGAGCTGGAAACCAAAATGCGTTTCTACCCCGATTACGACAGCGCCATGTTCATGGCCGCAATGACGATTCTGCCCTCACTCGCCCTGTTCGTCTTTAGTGTGGAAACCAATTTCTTCAATCACTACCGCCGTTTTTACGGCAATATTCTGGCGCATGCCAGCTTGCGTCGCGTGCGCAGCTTTCATGGCAAAATTATCGAGAGCATTTTAGAAGGTGGCCGCAACCTGATGCTGCTGCAAGCCATCATCTGCTTCCTGGCGATTTTACTGGCACCGCAGCTGTTTGAACTGGTGGGCATGTTCTACGTGCAGCTCTCCATTTTCCGCCTTGGCGCGCTGGGCTCGTTCTTCCAGGTGCTGCTACTGTTTTCGACGATTATTCTGGCCTATTTCGATTGCCGCAAAACCAACATGTGGATCTTTGTGTTCTATTTCGCCTCGAACCTGATCCTCACGCTGGTGTTCCTGCAAAAAGGCTTTGAGTATTACGGCTACGGCTTCTTCCTGTCGTCGTGCGTGAGCTTCCTGCTCTCGGCGGTGCTGTTGTTCAACCATGTGCGCAAACTTCCCTACCACGCGTTCATCACCAACAACAACTCGGTGCAAGTGCCCAACGTCAAAACCAGCGCGGATTATATTGCTTAGGGGCTAGTTCATCACTCTTTTTCTGTGTTGTCATCCCCGCGCAGGCGGGGATCCATCTTTTGCTTCGGCTGGATGCCAGCCTTCGCTGGCATGACAAAGAAAGAGCCAACGTCAAAACCACCGCCGATTATATTGCTTAAGGGCTGCGAGAGCTTCGAGCCGAGATAGTATGACACTGCACGCCATGTTCACTTATGCGCTGAAATTCACCACGTAACTTTACTTCAAATGTTCGCACAAGCTGCGAAGCCTGTTGATCGCCCAGCCCAGAGACTTCACACAACAACTCTTTCAGATTAGTACGGCACTCAGCAAGTTTTGACTGACTCGTTCCCAGCCTCACGACATTCGTCTGGGCACTGCGGGGGCTGACCATATCTTCAATCAATGCGCCACGAAAATAGTTTTTTGCCAGCAAGAAAAGACAAGCCGTTTCAATTTCATGAATTTCTTGCTCACTTAAATCCAAGCCAAACGATTCCTTTATTTTGGCTTTTTTTGCTGAAAATGCCTGCTGGGCATCATTGCATTCTGCTGATACTTCATGACATGTTGCAGCAATCGCCGCGACGTTATAATTTTTTGCCGTCAGCGCCTTAAAAAGAACCATCGTTTTGCCCTGCATAAGAGTACAAAACTCACGTTCATAAACATCACTCAGTGCGCGCGTTAATGCCTGCCCTTGGCCATCATCACAGCCTTGCGCATACACATCATCATTTGCAGCATCGGTGGGTAAGTGCATGTTACATGCTCCGACCACTGGATTTATGAATGGCTGATGGGCCGGTGAGTTTTGCGAAATTGCGACTGAAAGATTTCACCCTTTCGTGTGCCTCATAGCTACCAGCAGCACCGTGATGCACGAGTAGTCGGCGTAGTTCACGCTCAGCTTGCAATACTTTAGTATCATTCAGGCGATTGGCATTAACTAACACCTCAGAAACCTTGCCAAGCGCAACGCTTATCGCTGCTTTTTTCTCCAGCGCATGACATAACGCATCACTCGGCTGCATATGTAAAAATGCCCGAACGTTCTGCATTTCAATCTGACCGATGGGTGTTGGCTTATACGTCCGGTACACATGGCATAGTTCACGTAAAACATCCTGAATGTGCGGTTCTGAGTTTGGGTGCGCTTTTGCCCACTCCACTATCCGATCAGTTGCATCTAAATATACAGGAAGGGCTTTAATAGGCTCTGCCGCCATTTCCGCTGCATCATTGTAAAAATTTTTTAGCTGCGGACTTAGCGATTTTGTTGGTGCTTCCTCGAAAACAGTAATAATGCCATGCTTATCTTTCCCCGACCGTTTAATCAGATCGTCGCATTCTATGGTGATGGCTTTCTTAAAATCATCTACCGCCAGCATGGCTTTTTCTTCCGTAATACCGCCACTAAGCACCATGTGATTCATCAACGCCTTGGCAACAACTGATTCCCGTTCGCGGTATTCTTTTTCTGCTTCTTGTGCCGTTAATTCTTCCCCTTTATTTACATGGCTACCGTTGTAACTTAACAATCGCCCCAGCACTTGCACTTTCAACAAATCTGCAAGTGCCTTGAGTTTGGTGATTTTAAAGGCATCCTCAATAATCTGATCTTCCCCAGCAAAAGCATCACGCAAAGGTTGTTGAATTTTTTTTGGAACTTGGCAAAGCGCAATTGCAGAAAATAAGCTGGGACATGAGGTGAGTTCATCTTGAAATGTTCTTACAGGAGAGCTATCGGCGTATGCGTCAATGGAAGGAAACTTGTTTTTTCTATCTTCAGGAACACCAGAAAGAATAGCATCATACTCAGCTTCAATACGCGCTTCCAGCCGTTGATCTGATTCCTGTAAACCTGCTGCTTCCACCAGATTACTAAACAGTCCATCAAAACTTTCATTCATATGCATCAGCACATTACCATAAACCCTTTGCCATGGCTGAAGTTCATTCATTTGAATATCCATGCGAAGCCTTGCCTCTGATTTTGGGCGAATGTCGTCGGTAAAGCGTTTAGCAGCTTTCATAAAATCCCTCTTTCACCTGCTGGTTATAGCTGCTAAAAGCCTCTAAAATTATGACAATTTAGTGAAATTATGACCCCCACACTCCATATTATCGGCGCAGGGCTGGCAGGCAGTGAAGCCGCGTGGCAAGCCGCTGAGCGCGGCGTGCAGGTCATCATCCACGAAATGCGTGGGGTGAAGCCCACCCAGGCGCACCACACGGCGGATTGCGCCGAGCTGGTGTGCTCGAACTCTTTCCGCTCCGATGATCATACGAAAAATGCCGTCGGCGTGCTGCACGAGGAAATGCGCCGCGCCGGAAGCATCATCATGCGCTGCGCGGATGCGCATAAAGTGCCGGCCGGCGGCGCACTCGCGGTGGACCGCGAAGGCTTTGCCAAAGCCGTCACCGCCGCGCTCGAAAGCCACCCCAACATAAGTTTCGTGCGCGAGGAAATCACCACACTGCCAGATGCGCCGACCATTATCGCCACCGGCCCCCTCACCTCGGAGGCATTATCGGCGGCGATTTTGAACCATACCGGCGAGGAATATCTCGCGTTTTTTGATGCCATTGCCCCCATTGTCGAGCGCGACAGTGTGGATATGAGCAAGGCGTGGTTCCAATCGCGCTACGACAAAGCTGGCCCAGGCGGCACGGGGGCGGATTATTTGAACTGCCCGATGAGCCGTGAAGAATATCACGCCTTTATCGACGCGCTGATTACAGGTGGCAAAACCGAGTTTAAGGAATGGGAAAAAAATACGCCTTATTTTGAAGGCTGCCTGCCGATTGAGGTGATGGCCGAGCGCGGCCGCGAGACGCTCGCTTTCGGCCCGATGAAGCCGGTGGGCCTTACCAATCCGCATAGTCCTACGCAAAAGCCGCACGCCATTGTGCAGCTGCGGCAAGACAATAAACTGGGTACGCTGTTCAACATGGTCGGCTTTCAGACCAAGCTGAAATACGGCGAACAGCAGCGCATTTTCCGCATGATTCCTGGGCTGGAAAACGCCGAGTTCGCGCGCCTTGGCGGCATTCACCGCAACACGTTTATCAACTCGCCCACGCTGCTGGATGCCACACTGCGCCTCAAATCCGCGCCGCATATCCGCTTTGCGGGGCAGATCACCGGCGTGGAAGGCTATTTAGAGAGCGCGGCCTGCGGCTTACTGGCTGGCAGATTTGCGGCGGAGGAGCTCACTCGTCATCCCGGGCTTGTCCCGGGATCTCCTGCCGAATCACGCTCGGAGATGCCGGCACAAGGCCGGCATGACGAATACAGCCTCCCCCCCGCCACTACCGCACTCGGCGCACTGCTGGCGCACATTACCGGTGGCGCGGAAGCTGCCACCTTTCAGCCGATGAACATTAATTTCGGATTGTTCCCGCCACTCGAAGGCCGCATCAGCAAAGGGGATCGCCCCGCTGCCTATGCCGCCCGCGCACTGCGCGATGTGAATGCATGGCTTGAAGAAACCAAGCAACAAGCCGCGGCCTAACCGCTACCTGCTCCGCGCTTGCACTGTAAAAACCAAATCTTTTTTACTTTCCGCGCGCGCTTTTTCTACGGTCGCCGGATCATGAAACTCTAAGCGCCGGGTATGCGCATCCCGTGCAACGATATGCACCCCAGCTTGCTGATCGCGTAGGTTATCAATCGTGTATTGCAAGGCTTCTACGCCCGTGCATTTATCAGCCCCGTGCATGGAAAGCGGCACCATCGCCCCCACAAACGCCACGACTTTATCGTAGCCTGCCAGTGCTTTCTGAAGTGCCGCGGCATTCTCCGCCATGGCATCAGTTCCGTGAGTGAGGATGAAATAGCGCCGCTCGTCATTTTTAATGATCGATGCGAGCACATCCATGTCTTCAGGTGTGAATTCTTGACTATCTTTAACAAAGCGATCTTCAGCGCTTCCAATCCAGCTAAAACCATCCACATGCTCATGACCGTCAAGGGTTTGCACCGTACTCCAAAGAGGGCTGGCATCGCCTTTAAGGGTGGTGACAATCGGTGTAGGATTCCATGGATCCTCATATGGCTGCGCATCCACCGTGCCACCCGTGCGCATCAGCAAGATTCGGTCTTCCATGATCGGCGGCATTGTCTATCTCCCTCTATAGCGTAGCACTATAGCTGGATTGAAATGCGTGTTTTGTGAATATTTCATGAATGTTTTTTCCCAGTCCGCCTTCGCTCTGCGAGCTACGCCGGACACTGCTTCGCTCAAGTCGATGTGCTCCCCGTAGCTGCGCCACGCGTAGCCCCATCGGGGCGAAGCGTGGTGCCCAGGAAAGGACTTGAACCTTCACGCCTTGCGGCGCCAGAACCTAAATCTGGTGCGTCTGCCAATTTCGCCACCTGGGCACGGTGCCATCCATAGCTAAGGCAACGTTTAGTTCAAGGGAAATCAGGCACATCGCGTGTCTGGATGGCCATTTTCGTCTGAATCATGCACAGCAAAGGTTGTATTTTTGTTATTTAACTTGCATTTTGGTTGTGCCAAAATACAACTAATAGTATAAATATCGATATAAAAGCAACTTATGAGTGCATTTAGCGTGACCATGGAACCGATTGCTGCGCAGATTCTCTACAGCTTCTTCAGCGCCGTGATGCAGCAAGACATCGCCGCGATGGATCGGTTAATGCGCGCCTCGCGCCTGACGATTGATTGTTTACACCCCCTCCGTCGGTTAACCGCTCTGACGGAGGCTACTCGCCTGGGGCGCACCCGCGCCTGCACGTGGCTGCTGGAACGTGGCGCTGCCCCAGGTCTTTTATGTGGTATCAAGCCAACGACCGCGCTGCATCAGGCCATTGCCGGTCGGCATGTGGCGTTGGCAGAGGCGATGCTTGCCACCATGGAAACCGCCCATCTGGTCGATTATCATGGTGCAAGCCCGCTGCATTTATTGGCGCAATATGCCGATTTAGCGAGTGAGGATGCATGGCTAAGGCTTGCAGGCGCGCTAATCGACAAGCAGGTGCGGCTGGAAGCGCTCGATCACGAGGGAGTGACCGCGCTGCACTACGCGCTGATTCATGAACGCGCAGATCTGGTAGAATTACTGCTGGCGCGCGGTGCGAATCCTAATGCCATGGCACTGGATACTGGCATGTCGCCCTTGCTGATGGCCGCGCTCAATCAGCAACGCGACATGGTACGGCTGCTGCTGCGCTACGGCGCGAATCCTGATTTACCCTCCGTCAGTGGCAAAACCGCTGCCGCTCTCATGCCCGATATTGAGCGCATGCTGAGCGAGAAATCACCCGCACGTTCGGCGGCTACCATCTCCCCCACGGCGCTTTTGTAGCGTTGATTTTCCTGCGCAGGGCGTTTATGCCATCGCCAAACAAGGATGTGCCATGCCCTATACTCACCAAATGCGCCCGCTACCCGAAAGCTACGACACCGCCGCCACCGAGAAAAAATGGCAGGATGCATGGGTGACGCAAAAAACCTACGCCTGGGATGAGACGCGCGCTTATGCAAACGCGCGCGAAGATAGTTTTGTAATCGACACGCCGCCGCCCACCGTTTCCGGCCAGTTACATATGGGGCACGTCTTCAGCTACACGCAGGCAGATTTCATTGCCCGCTTCCAGCGCATGAACGGCAAAAACGTCTTCTACCCCATGGGGTTTGATGATAACGGCCTGCCCACCGAACGGCTGGTAGAAAAAGCAAAGAAAATACGCGCCACCGACATGAGCCGCGAGGCCTTCATTGCCGAGTGCCTAAGCGTTTCAGAAGAAGCACGCGCCGAATTTCGCGCGCTGTTCAAATCCATCGCGCTCAGTGTGGATTGGGATCAGGAATACCACACCATTTCCGATGAGGCGCGCGCGCTCTCGCAAGCCTCGTTTCTGGATATGGTAAACAAAGGTGAAGTGTACCGCCAGCTGCAGCCCATGTTGTGGGATCCGGTGGATCAAACCGCGATCGCGCAGGCCGAAGTGGTGGACAAAGAACTGCCCTCCAACTTTTGCGACATCGCCTTTACCTGCGTAGAAACCGGTGATGAGCTGATCATCGCCACCACACGGCCTGAGCTACTACCGGCCTGCGTGGCGCTGTTTTATCACCCCGAAGATGCGCGCTACGCCCACCTCAAAGGCAAGCATGCGCGCGTACCCTTATTCGGTTTCGATGTGCCGATTTTAGAAGATGACGCGGTAGAAATCGACAAAGGCACCGGCCTGATGATGTGCTGCACGTTCGGCGATGAAAAAGACATCGAGAAATGGCGCAAGCACAATCTCCCCACGCGGATGATAGTGAATAAATATGGGAAGATGGATGTAACGGTCATCCTGAGCGAAGCGAAGGATCTCCTTCCATTAGCAGGAGATGCTTCGGCGATGCCTCAGCATGACACACTGGCAGCACAACTTCACAACAAAAAAGTCTCCAACCCTGATCCTAAACATCCGGGCGCACGCGAGATCATGATTGCAGCGCTCGAAGAAGCTGGCGTGCTTCGCGCGAAAAAACCGATCGTGCATGCGGTGAAAACCGCTGAGCGTTCAGGTGCGGTGCTCGAACTCATCCCCACCCATCAATGGTTCGTGAAAGTGCTCGATAAAAAAGAAGCGCTGAAAGAAAAAGCGCGGGCGTGCAACTGGAACCCGGACTGGATGCGCGTGCGTATAGAGCAGTGGATCGACGGCTTAAACTGGGATTGGTGCATCTCCCGCCAGCGCTATTTCGGCGTGCCCTTTCCGGTGTGGTATATTGAAAAATTAACACCTCGTGAAGATACCAGACAAACCTTTAGACATACCGATGGTAGAATTGGAAAGATTAATACTATCGATACGACTTG
>JALHRI010000060.1 GCA_022841525.1 Alphaproteobacteria bacterium
AAGCCGCGCACGCGAGGCCGAGGGCGCGGCAGCGGGATTTGCGCGCTCAGAAGTGCTCTTGCGTTGCAGCGTTTCTACGCGCGCTAAAAACGGATTTTTGGATGAAACGCGAGTATCAATCATACGTGTAGTATAGCATAAAAACTAGAACGCGGCTAGTAGCGATTGCGTGCGCTCGGGTTGCAGAAAATCAAGAATGTCTGATATTTGCCGCGCATCTTCCAGCGCCGGTGCGTGGCCGCAGCCTTTATATTCTATCGAGCTCGCACGCAGATTGCTCGCCTTCATCGCCTGTACGGTTTCAGGCAGTAGTAGGCGTGAGTTGGCGCCACGAATGATGAGAGTAGGCAGACGAATTTCTTCCCACGCCGTGTTCAGATTGACATCGTTCACTTTCGTAAAATGCTCGGTGTCATGGCGGATGGGAGCAATGATTTCAGGGTCGGCGCGCAGGCGAAATCCGCCTTCTGCAGACTCCTCGATGCTGCGATCAATAAATGCGTCGAAGCGCTCTTCAGAGATCCCAAATTCAGTGTAGTTGCGACGAATATAGTCCGCAGCTTCCTCGCGCGTGGGGAAATTTTTCGGTAACGCATCCACATAACTATAAATATGGGTGAGTGCTTGTTTGGGAATAAAACTGCCGACATCGTTGAGCACTAAGCGGCGAATAAATGGCATGGTGCGTGTATCAGAACTGGCAATTAACATGCCGATAATCCCGCCCATGGAGGTGCCAACCCAATCGACCTGACGCAGGTGAAAATTCTGCAGCAGAAATTTGCAGTCTTCGATATAGGTGGCGTAGGTATAGCTGAGCGGATTCTTCAGCCAGTCGCTGTTTCCGCGTCCTGCCATATCGGGCACCAGCACGCGCACGCCGGTTGCCGCAAGTGCGCGCGCCAGCAGGTCAAAATCATCGCCATTGCGCATCATGCCGTGCGCACAGACGACGGTACGCTGCGCGTTTTCGTTACCGTAATCACGACAAAAAATGCGGTGGGCTTCGCAGCCATCGCGCGCGGGAATACTGAGCATGTGGGCTTCGATGCGCATTACAGCCGGATCAAATTACGCTGCGTCATGAGGCCGGTGAGGGGGATTTCTGGGGATTTACCCTCCACCACATCGGCGAGGATGGCGGCGGATCCTGCGGCCTGTGTCCACCCCAAGGTGCCATGACCGGTGTTCATGTATAAATTAGCAAACGGTGTGGTGCCGAGCATGGGCGGGCCATCCGGCGTGGAGGGACGAAGACATGCCCATTCGCTGCGGCTGGCAACGGGTGCTTTGGGAAAGAGTTGTTCGACCCCGCGCACAATCGCGCCCACGCGATACGGGCGAATGGTATCATTATAGCCGGCGAATTCGGCCGTTCCCGCAACGCGTACTTTATTTCCCAATCGGCTATAGACGATTTTGCGCGCCGCATCGGTGATGCTCAGAGTGGGCGTATCCGGCGTTGCATCAAAGGTGATGCTGTAGCCTTTCATCGGATAAATGGGCACATACATGCCAATGGTGCGCAGCAGTACCGCGCTATGCGCGCCGAGCGACATAACGTACCCATCGAAGCTGCTATCGTAGCCCTGATCGGTTTCGATATGGCTGATGCGGCCTTCAGCCTGATGCAGCGCTTTGATGGTGCGACCATACACAAATTTCACGCCATATTTTTCTGCACACAGTGCCGCTAGCTTTTGCGTGAAGACGTGAATATCGCCTGAGGCATCAATGCTCGCGTGAATGCCGCCGACCAGATTGTCGCGCGCGTGGGTAAGCGATGGCTCCATCTCGAGCATTTGGCTGCGGTTAAGCACGGTTTCATGGCACCCAAGGCTCGCCTGAAACTCGGCATGGTTGCAGGCATGATCGTAGGTTTTCTGATCGGAAAACACGTGCAAAATGCCTTTGTTCAGATAACCAAAATCAATCGCTGTTTCCTCAATCATCCGCTCCATGATGCGTTTGCTGTATAGCCCCAGACGCAGATGTACTTCCGCATGGCGGCGCGCACGCGCTGGTAGACAGTTCATCAGAAACAAGGTGCCCCAGCGAATCATGTGCGGATCAAGCGAGAAGCGCAGCACCAGCGGCGCATCTTCCTGCCACATCCATTTCCAGAGCTTAGGAAACACGTACGGATTCGCCCACGGCTCGGCATGCGAATAAGAAAGCTGGCCGCCATTTGCAAACGAGCATTCCTTTGCTGCGCCGTCCTGCCGGTCAATCACGGTGACGTCATGACCATTTTTAGCGAGCATATAGGCACTGGTTACGCCGGTAATGCCCGCACCGAGAACACATAGTTTCATACTAAACACACTCCAATGCGTCGGATAGTGCCACGAATGTTACGATAGGCAAGCCGTGAATTACAGTTTCTTTGCAGCCGCTAACACCTCGGCGGCGTGGCCTTCGACCTTCACTTTTGGCCAGATAGCCGCCAGTTTGCCGTCACGGTCAATCAGGAAGGTGGCGCGCTGGATGCCCATGTATTTTTTTCCGTACATGTTTTTTTCTACCCACACACCGTAGCGCTCGCATGCATCCGAATGCTCGTCAGACGCGAGGATGAAGCCCAGTTCGTACTTGCCTTTGAACTTATCGTGACTGGCGACGGAATCTTTCGAAATACCGATGACGACGGTATCTGCTTTGGCAAATTGCTGCTGCAGATCGCGGAATTCTTTGGCTTCCAGTGTGCAGCCTGGCGTATCATCCTTCGGATAAAAATAGAGTACGACATGTTTATTACCCAAAAAATCAGACAGGCTAACCTTGCCGCCCTGATCTGTAGGCATCGAGAAATCTGGTGCGCTTGCGCCGATGTCGAGCGTCGATGCGGCGGCTGATTTTTTTACGGCAGTCATAAATCCTCCTACAGGAAGTGATGGGTCACGAGTTGGTCAAAGTGTACGCGCACATTGGCCTGCGCGCTGGCCAGACTATCTTCGAGCGTTGCAGGGGATGCAAGTTGTAAGGCGCGTGCCATCATTACAAATACGCCATCCGGCTTGTCGTTTGTCATCACCCCTCCCGGGATGCACAGGCGCTGAAAACTTAAGGTGACGGATAAAATATGGTACGCGTCCGCCAAAATTTGCGCGGTGTCTGAGGATAAAACACCGCTGCGCACCGCCTGGGCAAACACGTCAAGCACATGCGGCTGATGCATGGCGGGGTGGGCGTGCGCATGCATCAGTACGAGTGTTTGGGCAAGAAATTCCAGATCCATCATCCCGCCGCGGACGTACTTGATGTGCCACGGATTCTGCGTGCCAAATTCCTGCGCCACGCGCTCGCGCATTTCTGCCATATCGTGGATGGTTTTAGCGCTGTCACGCGAGCAGCAAATATGGTGATGAATGCGCGCGCTGAGCATGTCTGCAAACGCGGCATCATTGGTAGCAATGACCCGCGCTTTGCTGAGCGCCATGAATTCAAACGTCCAGGCTTCGTGGGTGAAATAGCGATCAAAGCCCTCGTAACTAATGGCGATGGGGCCGCTGGCACCGCCTGGGCGCAGGCGTGTATCAATTTCGTATAAGCGCCCCTCACGCGTCATGAAGGTGAGCGCGTGAATAAAGCGCTGGCTTATGCGCTGCATGTGCTTGCGCGGTTCGCCTTCGGAGGCGCTGCGATCATCATAGACAAACACCAAATCCAGATCAGAATCAAAGGTGAGGTCGCGCGCACCCAATTTGCCAAAGCCAAGCACCGCCATGGGAATGGATTCGGGTACGGCATCATCCGCGCGGTACGCAGCGATGACTGCGCTTAGCGTTGTTTCCAGCACGATGTGCGCTAAATCGCTTAAAAAGCCAGAAACGGCAGCAGGACTGGCCAGTCCTTTGAGCATATGTGCACCGGCCTGAAAGCGTTTTTCGTGATGAAATACGCGCAGCAGCAGCATGGTTTGTTCAAAGTCGCTGCTGTGCTGAATGCGGCTTTGCAGCTCCGCTTTCAGCGTCTCCAGCATGGGTAGCCGCATGAAAAATTCAGGCTCCATCATGGCATCGAGCAACAGTGGATTCGCGCTGAGTGTATGACCAAGCGCTGAAGCGGAACCTAGAATATGGGTGATGAATTCCAGTATTTCCGGCCGCGCGTGAATGAGCGAGAAAATCTGCACACCAGAGGGTAAGCGTTCCAGAAAATCATCGAACTGGAAAAATGCCGTGTCTGGATGCGCCGCTTTAGCCAGCGTGGTAAGCAAGGTAGGCGCCAGTTCGGTGAGCAGCTGACGCGAGCGGCGCGAGCGCGTAGAGCGGCGATGTCCGCGGTGCCAGCCTTGAATAATGGCGCTGATGCGCTCTGCTTCCTGATAGCCCATCTGCCTTAAATTTTTCAGTGTATCTTCATCGGCTTCGACACCGGTGAACACTAAATTACCGCCAGCACTAAGCGGTGTGCTGTCTTTCATCGCGCTTAAATAAATGCGTTGTACGTTGCTTAACACGCTGTGCAGATGGCTCTCGAATTCCTCGCGCGCTGGAAAGCCCATGAAGGCTGCGATCTGCTGCATCGCTTCGTCGCTTGCAGGCAAGCTGTGGGTTTGCGCATCATCCACCATTTGTAAGCGGTGCTCGAGCACGCGCAAAAACAGATAGCTGTGATGAAGCGTGGCCGCGTCGTTTGCATCGATCAGCGAGGCATCTTTCAGGGCGCCAAGCGCGCGTAACGTCACGTTACTGCGCAGCGCGGGGTTACGCCCCCCCCAAACCAGTTGCTGCGTTTGCACAAAAAACTCAATCGCACGTATGCCGCCAATGCCAGTTTTGATGTTATGACCATTCAGTAAGGCTGGAACATCTGAAGCGCTGTGCATCTGGCGCATGATGGAGTGAATATCGGCGATGGTATTAAAGTCGAGATTCTTGCGCCAGATATACGGCACCAGCGACTTTAGCACATGCTGCGTCAGTGCTTCCTCGCCCGCGAGATGACGTGCTTTAATCATCGCTGCACGTTCCCAGTTCTGACCGACCGTTTCGTAATAATGCAGCGCCGCTGCCACGCTGACGGCAGGCGGGGTCGACATGGGATCCGGGCGAAGGCGAATATCCGTGCGCAGCACGTAGCCGTGCTCGGTGCGCTCTTGCAGCATATGCACGAGTTGCTGCACGATCCGGTTCATGAAATGCTGCACGTTGCGCGCGCCGATATAGGGCGTTTTGGCTGGGTCGAACAGCACAATAATATCGATGTCGCTGGAGTAATTCAGCTCACCCGCCCCGAGCTTGCCCATGCCCAAAATACTTATGCCGCAGGCGGATTCCAGAGAGTCGCTATCCTCCTTTACTGCCCATTCGCTGCGCCTGATCGCATCGCGGATAAGCCAGTGAAGCGCGCGCTCAACCATCGTTTTGGCAAAGATACTAAGCGACTGCGTGACCTGCTGTAAGTCAAACTGGGTGCTGAGATCTGCCAGCGCGACGATCAGCGCCATGTGTTCTTTGAGGCTGCGCGCATCTGCCATCCACGAGGATTGGGTAGAGGCCTCATCAAGCGCCTGCGCGTCGTTTAGAATAAGCGTGATCGCTTCTTGATACTCCCCTCGTGCGGCACGAACGAGCATCTCAGGATAGCGCAGCATCAAACGGGTGAGGTAGGGCGAATAGGGTGCAATGCGCTGAAAAATTTCTGTAGCTTTTGCGGCAACACTTGGCTCAGGCGCTGCCTTGTTCAGCGCTTCTGCCAGCGTAGCGCTTGCCTCAGCAGGGGCGGCGTTCATAATGGGAATGCGCGGGGTAAAATCCATCGCGCCTATTCATGGATGATTTGAAGCAATGGTCAAGTTTATCACGCGGTGTGGATTGGTGCTGGGGGTGTTGCTGGTAGCAGCCTGTATGGGCATCTATGCCTGGCTGCGTAGCGGGCCGATCAGCAATCAGGAACTGACACTGATGCTGGAACGCGCCCTCAGCGCGAATGACGGCAGCTTGCGCGCGGATATTGGCGAGGTGGAGATCGACTGGGAGCATCTGGATAGGCTTGGCAGTCTGCAGATCAAACATCTGGTATTGCAAGATGAAGCAGGGAACATTTTTGCCAATTTTCCCAATGTGCGTGCCAGTATCAATCCGCTATCGCTATTAAGACTGGGGCCGGTGATTGATGAGGTGGTGGTTATCCGTCCGCAATTCTATCTGGAAAAAGACGAAGAGGGCATCTGGAAAGTGGGGCTGAATGCGGATGACCGCGCCGTGCCGCTGGCGCAGTTGCTCCAGTCATTTTCATCCGGCGCAGATTCTGGCTACGTTGCTGTAGGCTTTGAGACCCTGCGTGTCGAAGGGGCGCAGCTTTACGTCTCCGATGCAGGTAAAGGCACCATGCTGTCGAGTACCGCGGCAAGCATCGAAGCGTCGCGACGCGGTAGCATCGTGGATATTCAACTCAAAGCTCCCTTTTCACTCGATGATCACGCCTCGACGATTGTTGCCGCCGCCGTGATTGATGCGGCAGATAATCAGATCGCCACCGATTTTCGCGTCGACCACTTGCCGCTGGCGCTGATGTGCAAGTTTATGCATTGCCCGCCGCATCTTGGTGCGTCGGGAACGTTTACGGGCAGAATCGCACCCTCTTTCGCAGACGGCGCGCTGCATGAGCTTGAGTTGATCGGCATTGCAGAGGATGTGACTGCTCGGCTGGAAGATTGGTTTGAAGCGCCACTGCTAATTCGCCGTGCCAAGCTGCATGCCGTCATTCGTAAGGAAGCAAAGGAGGTTGAATTATTCCCCTCCGAGCTGACGCTGGAAGATACGATTGTCCGCGCACGCGGAAAGCTGACGCAAACGGCGCAAGGCACTGCGCTTACCGGCTACGGAGAGACGACAGCGCCACTGGCGATTGATAAGCTCAAAAAATACTGGCCTATCACCAAAGCGCCCGAAGCGCGCAACTGGATGGATACGATGCTCAGCAAGGGTGACAGCCCGCATGGACATATTCACCTCAACATCAAGCCGGGCGATTTAGCGCAGGAAATTTTACCAGATTCGGCGCTGCGTGCCACCGTAGATGTGCGCGATATTGCGGTGAATTATTTGAAAGGGTTTCCCAAAATCACGGTGAACCGCGGGAAGGTGCATTTTACGGCGCGCGGAATGCGCGTGGAGGCGAGTGAAGCAACGGCGCTAAAAGGCACTAGGCTTTCCCATTTGAAGCTGATTGCTGATGATCTCTACCACCCCAATGTGCCGATGAAAGTGACGTTTGACGTCAGCGCCCCTGCGGCAGATGCGGTGAAGATTTTAGCGCTCGAGCCGTTTACATTTGACGACGGTCTTGCCCTGACATCCAGCATCACCGGCCGCGCGCAGGGCAATATTGCACTGGGCTTCAATGCGTTTTCTGCAAACGATGATGGCAAGCCGCATTTTGAAAATGTCGCCTACGATATTTCGCTGAATCTGGCTGACGTGGCGCAAAAAAATCTGGCACACGCCGTCGATATTTCTGATCTGAATGTAGCTCTGAAAGCCAGTAATCAGGAATTTACGCTCAACGGTTCGACACGGGTAAACCAGCATCCGCTAACGCTGGCGATGAAGCAGGAAGCAGCCGGTATTGGGCTTGAAATGCGCGGAATTCTGCCTGTGTTGGCGCTGCGCGCACTGGCGGGTGAACACGCGCGCTGGCTGGAAGAAGGCGCGGTGAAGGCGTCGGTGACGCTTCGTTTAGGCAAAGAAGATACGCGGATTGAGCGTGCCGAGATTGATCTTAGCAAAGCCGCACTCACGATCGCTGAGTTGGGTGTGAGTAAGCCGCTTGGGCAAAAAGCCTCGCTGAGTGTGCTGCCCAATAACGAGGCGGGTAGCCTGACGCTGCGCGCGGATTTGGGCGTGCTAAGTGCGAAAGGCAATCTTCAGATGAGTGATGATGGCAGGTTAACGTTGCTGCATTTAGATCAGGTGAAATCCGCGCAGAATGATTTTGCGCTAAGTTATAAAGCTGTGGATCAGGACGCGCATCGGATCACTTTGCGTGGGAACTCTATTGATCTGCGCGGTGCATATGCCAGCGAGGAAAACGGCCTTTTAGCTGATTTCCCCAACATAAAATTAGAACTGGATGTGAGCATACTTTACCTCACCGATACGCCGTTTACTGAGGTGCGCGGCATGCTTGATTGCGTGCAAGGCCCGTGTCGCTACGCCGATATTTCGGCGATTGTGGGCAAGGGAAATATCGCCGCGCGGATTGACCGTGATGCAGCAGGTGTGCGCACACTCACGATGCAATCGGGCGATGCGGGGGATGTGTTTAAGGCGCTGGATATCACGGATAGAATGTATGGCGGCAAGCTGGAAATCAGCGGCACGTATGATGATGCGAAGCCTGAATCTGTGCTTCATGCGCGCTTGCTGGTGAATGATTTCACACTCAAAAATTCAGAGATTTTAGGGCGCATTTTGGCCATTGGTTCGTTGTCAGGACTGGCCAATGTCCTCACCGGTAGCGGGATTGATTTTGAAAAACTCTCCGCCAATGTGACCGCTCAGCGCGGCGTATTTACCATTGATGAAGGCCGTGCCCGCGGCAATGCGATGGGCTTTACGGTAAAGGGAAACGTGAATACCGCCGATACAACGCTGAAACTTCGTGGTGTGCTCGTGCCTGCGTTCCTGCTTAATTCCATGCTGGGGAATATCCCGATTCTTGGCGAACTGGTCGGCGGCGAGGGCGAGGGGCTGATCGCGTTTAACTATTCGGTGAAGGGCAGCTATGCCAACCCTGAGGTGATGGTCAATCCGCTCTCAGGTCTGACGCCCGGGTTTTTGCGCGGTATTTTCACCGCGTTTGACGACGAAGGCGAACCGGTGCAGGCACCGAATGAAAAGCCGGCTGCTGCAACCAAACCCTAAGCGAGTTTCACCAGTGCGTGGCGTTTTTTTCCGGCGGAAAGTTTGACCTGACCAGTCGCAAAATCAACTGATGTTAGCTTCGCATTTTCATCGCTGATCACTGCATCATTCACGCGAATGCCGCCGCCTTTGATGAGCCGGCGCGCCTCGCCGTTGGATGAGGCAAAACCCGCTTTCACCAGCGCGGCGATGATGGAAACGCCAGCAGCGGCTTCTGCCTCAGTGAAGGTCACTTCCGGCAGATTATCACCGGCACCTCCGGCAAAGGTAGTAGCCGCTGTGGCAGCAGCCGTTTCGGCAGCTTCGCGGCCATGAAGCATAGCGGTGGCTTCGGTGGCGAGCACTTTTTTCGCCTCGTTAATTTCGGCACCTTGCAGTGCTTCCAGCCTGGAAATTTCTTCCATCGAAAGTTCGGTGAAGAGTTTGAGGAAGCGTCCAACGTCTGCATCTTCGGTGTTGCGCC
>JALHRI010000061.1 GCA_022841525.1 Alphaproteobacteria bacterium
CACGGTGCTGGCGAAGCTGGAATTTTTTAACCCGCTCTCATCGGTGAAAGACCGTATTGCGCTGTCAATGGTCGAAGCTGCTGAAGAAGCAGGTGCGCTGAGTAAAGATAGCATAATCGTTGAGCCAACCTCGGGAAATACGGGCATTGCGCTGGCGTTTGTGTGCGCGGCGAAGGGCTATTCACTCATCATCACCATGCCGGAAAGCATGTCGATTGAGCGGCGAAAAATGCTACTGCTGCTCGGTGCGAAGCTGGAGCTCACCCCAGCATCCAAAGGTATGCGCGGCGCGATTGAGAAGGCCGAGGAAATTGTAGCCACGAACCCACGCGCGGTGCTGCTGCAGCAATTTCAGAACCCTGCCAACCCGGCTGCGCATGTGCCTAGCACGGCGGAAGAAATCTGGGCGGATACTGCCGGCAGTGTAGATGTGTTTGTGACCGGTGTGGGCACTGGTGGCACGGCAACTGGTACTGGGCTGACGCTGAAAAAGAAAAATCCGGCAATTAAAGTAATGGTGGTGGAGCCTTCAGAATCACCCGTTTTATCGGGCGGCAATCCGGGGCCACACAAAATTCAGGGTATTGGTGCGGGGTTTATTCCCGATATTTTAGACCGTAGTGTGATCGATGAATTGCTGAAAGTTTCCACCGAAGAAGCCTTTGCCACCGCGCGTCTGGCGGCACGGATAGAAGGTATTCCGGTGGGTATATCATCCGGCGCAACCCTGCACGCCGCGCTCACGCTTGCCACGCGCGATGACATGGCCGGAAAAACCATCGTCGTCATCGTCGCCTCGCCGGCCGAGCGCTACATCTCCACCGATTTATTTTCCGGGCTGGAGTAAAAAGCAGCATTTGACAATGGCATGACATTATGGCATGATTTTCCATATGGCAATACCATCAACCGATACTGTAAAAGTTACCGTTCACGTGCCGCGTGCACTGCTGGAAGGCACCACGATGGGCACTACCGATTTAATTCGTGAGGCACTAAAACATTACCGCCACCGCCAAGCATGTGAGGCGTTAATGGCGATGAAAGGCAAGGTGAAACTGGCTATCAGCGCGAAAACCCTTAAGGATCTACGCGATTGATCGCCCTTGATAGCAGCGTGCTAATTGCATTCTTGGAAGGCAAATCTTCGCCCGCCACTGCTAAATGCGAATGCGCCATCGGCGACCTTAGTGCCCGCTTACCCATGGCCGTGCTTACAGAATGCCTCAGTGCTCCGGGGCTAACCAGCGCACAGCGCCGCGCGATAGAATCCTTACTCACGCTCGATATTACACCTGATTACTGGCGACGCGTCGGTTCCTTGCGCGCAAAACTGCTCGCCAAGGGCCATAAAGCCAAACTGGGCGACGCACTGATTGCGCAAAACTGTATCGACCATCACATGCCCCTACTCACTACGGATGCTGATTTCAGGCATTACACAAAGCTAGGGCTGAAACTCATCCAATGCACCTAACCGACCTCACCCGTCGCTACATCCGCCAAACGCAGCTTGCAGAAATAGGCGACGAAGGCCAGCAGCGCTTGAGCCAAACGCGTGTGCTTATTATTGGTGCTGGCGGCATTGGCGCGCCCGCGCTTACCTATTTGAACGCGGCGGGCGTGGGCACGCTGGGAATTATCGACGCTGACCGCGTGGAAATTTCCAACTTAAACCGCCAAATTTTGTTTGAAGAAGCCGATATTGGCCGCCCAAAAACCGACGCCGCGCGCGACGCACTGGAAGAACAAAATTCCGCCACCCGCATTATCACGCATGCCCATGCGATCACCGCAGAAAATGCTGCGGCGATCATCAACGATTACGATATTATCCTTGATGGCTGTGATGATTTTTCCACGCGCCACACTGTCAATCACGCTTGCGTAATACTCAAAAAACCACTCATCAGCGCAAGTGTCATTGGCTGGGGGGGGCAGCTCACCAGCTTCGATGCCAGACGCCCAGATAGCCCCTGCTACGCGTGTTTTGTTCACCCCGATGCCCCGAATGCCAACAACTGCACCTCTGGCGGAGTGGTGGGTGCGGTGGCCGGCGCTATTGGCAGCATGGCCGCGCTGGAGGTGATGCATGCCGCACTGGGCACGCCGCAATTAATCGGAAAAATTATGACCCTGAATGGTCATAATTTTGATCAGCGATCGATGATTTTGATGCGTGACAGCCACTGCCCAGTATGTGCATAACAGTACCATGCGTTTGATCCTCTTCCTCACGTTCGTTCTCTTATCGCAGTCGGCGCTGGCGCAGTCAGCCAGCGTGCTTAACCCTACCGGCCTGCCTTTACCGCGCTTTGCCAGTTTGAAATCCGATGAAATTAATATGCGCGTGGGGCCTGGCTCGCGCTACCCAATCGCCTATACCTACACGCGCAAAAGCCTGCCGGTGGAAATTTTTGAGGAATTCGCGCATTGGCGGCGTATCCGCGATCACGCAGGCTCAACCGGATGGGTGCATAAGAACCTACTGTCGGGTAACCGCACCGCGCTAGTCACCGAAAAATTTGCCGAGATTCGCAGCGCGCCGAAATCATCCGCCCGCGTGACGATCAAAGCGGGCAAAGGCCGTATAGGGCACTTGAGCGCCTGCGCGCCAGACTGGTGCCACATCACCATCGAGGGCTATGAAGGCTGGATTAACAAAGCCGATTTCTTCGGCACCACACGCGAAGAAGTGTTTGAGGAAGAGTAAAACTCAATACCCCGTCAAAATCCTATCCACCAACTCTTTCACCGTAGGGACGAAACCGTTGGAGTAATAAGGATCCTCGGCGAATTTGTAGGCGTTATGGCCAGCAAACATCAGATTATCATCTGGCTCGTCGCCACGAATAATCGATTGCAGCGTTTTTTGAATGCAGAAACTGCGCGGATCGGCCTTTTTACCGGTGGTGTAATCGTCGTGGTCTTTCCAGTTCGAAAAGCGGCAATGGCTTAAGCATCCCATACATTCCACCTGATCGGTATGAATCTGCTGCGCTTTCTGAGGCGTGACAAAAATCACCGTTTCATCGGGCGTTTTCATCGCCTCGCTAAAGCCAAGGCTTGCCCAACTATCCACCTTTTCTTTATCATCAGGCGTCAGATAAATGGGGCGTTTGCGCGGGCCGAACGGGTAAGGCTCGGTCATGTAGCCGGTAGGTTCGGTAGCGAAGGGCACTTCGCGCTCGTTACGTCCGCGCAGTTCCTGAATGAAGTCATTATTCACCGCTGAGGAATAAAATCCCGTCGGGCTGAAGCGATTAAGAAATACATCGCCCTTTTTCAGCGTCATCAGACGTTCTTTCCATTTGTCAGGAATGGGGCTTTCTTTGGTCAGCAGCGGGCGAGTGCCAAACTGAAAGGCAATCGGGCCGATTTCCGGATTATCCAGCCAGTGCTCCCAATCTTTGAGGTGCCAGGCGCCGCCAGCCATAACAATCGGGGTGTGATGCAGCCCCACTTCGTTCATGAATTGACGCAGCTCCACCACGCGCGGATAGGGATCTTCCGGACGGCGTGGATCCTCACCGTTCGATAGGCCGTTATGGCCGCCCGCCAGCCACGGATCTTCATAAACCACACTGCCCAAAAGATCAGTATATTTGCTGTAGGCGCGTTTCCACAACGCTCTGAACGCGCGCATCGAGGAGATAATCGGATGGTAATAGACGTTATGTTTGGCGGCAATTTCGCTTAAGCGGTAGGGCATGCCCGCACCGCAGGTAATGCCGTTGACCAGGCCTTTGGCGCCTTCAAGCACGCCTTCCATCACGCGCTCGCAGCCGCCCATTTCCCACAGCACATTCATGTGAATACGCCCCTGCCCGCCCGATTGTTCGTAGGCCGTTTTCGCATGTGCAATCCCTGCACGAATACCGTGCGCTACCAATTCTTCATGACGGTCGCGGCGGGTGGTGGTGTGGTATTCTTCAGGCAGCGCATTGCCGTGCTCATCGTAAATCAGGCCGTTGACGCCGGAGAACGTACCCACCGCGCCAGCAGCCGCAAATGCGCCAGCGGAAAAACCATTGGACGCGCCAATACCTTTGCCTCCCTCGATAATCGGGAAAACTTCCTTGCCCGAAACAATCACGGGCTTGAGTTTACGGGCAAAATCAGCGTTAGCGAGGGCAGTCATGAACGTTCCTTCCAAATGAGGGGCGCTTTATAGGCAAAAATAGCCTGAAAGCCAACTGCTTTATTGCGCCACTAGCCGTGGGCGGCACCCCAGTGCGCACCCATCCCAACATCGACGGTGAGCGGCACACTCAGCGCTGCGGCCTTTTGCATTAGCCGTTTGATCGTCTCTGCTACTTGCTGTGCCTGACTTTCCGGCGCTTCGACCACCAATTCATCATGTACCTGCAGTAGCAAACGTACATCCGAAGAATCTTTATAGGCCTGATGCACCTGAATCATCGCGAGTTTGATAATATCCGCCGCGCTGCCTTGCAAGGGGGCGTTGATCGCCGCGCGCTCAGAAAAATTGCGCAGGTTCGGATTTTTGGCGTGAATATCCTTCACGTACACACGCCGACCAAACAGCGTTTCCACATAACCGTGCGTGCGCGCAAATTCCACCGTGCGATCCATATATTCGCGGATGCCCGGATACTGCGTGAAATAACGGTCAATGTAGGACGCCGCATCGCTACGCGAAATGCCCAGTCGCTGCGATAACCCGTGAGCGCTGATGCCGTAAATAATGCCGAAATTGATGGTTTTCGCTTGCCGGCGCAGTTCGTCAGACACTTCTGCAAGCGGCACGCCAAACATTTGCGACGCCGTAATGGCGTGAATATCCTCACCGTTTTTGAAGGCGTTTTTCAGCACCTCAATACCCGCAACATGCGCGAGCAAGCGCAGCTCAATCTGCGAATAATCGGCAGAAATAAGCAGCTTTCCTGAAGGCGCAACAAACGCCTCGCGAATGCGTTTGCCCTCAAGCGTACGGATGGGAATGTTTTGCAAATTCGGATCCGACGATGATAGCCTGCCCGTAGTCGTAATCGCCATGGCGTAGCTGGTGTGCACGCGACCCGTTTGCTTCGATACCGCTTCGGGCAGTGTATCTGTATATGTGTTTTTTAGCTTGGCAAATTGACGCCATTCCAGCACGTGCTGGGCGATGGCATGGCCTTGTTCCGCAAGCGCCTCCAGCGTTTCGGCATCAGTTGTATAGGCACCTGTTTTGGCTGATTTTTTACCGCCCGGAAGTTTCAAATGCTCAAACAAAATATCGCCGAGTTGCTTGGGCGAGCCAACCATAAAATGCATACCAGCAGTGCGGATAATTTCTTCTTCCAGCACACGCATGCGCGCCTCAAGCTCGCGCGAAATATCGTGCAGTAGCGGCGTATTAATCGTAATTCCTGCCTCTTCCATCGCCACGATCACTTCAATCAATGGCCGCTCGATAGTTTCGTACACACGCACGGTGTGCTGCGCCACCATATGCGTTTTAAGCAGGTGGTAGAGTCGCAGCGTGAAATCCGCATCCTCAGCGGCGTAAGCGCTCGCCTCAGCAATACCCACGGCAGAGAATTTTTTCTGATGTTTACCGCTGCCCACCACTTCAGAGAATGCAATCATACGGTGATTAAAATGCGCGAGCGCCAGCGCATCGAGCCCCTGTGTGCGCAGGCCAGCAGAGGTAACATAGGACATCAACATGGTATCAGCGTAAGCAGCAACGCTGAAACCATGACGCGCCAAAATCGCCAAATCATATTTCATGTTATGGCCGATTTTAAGCACGCTTTCATCACGCAATACCGGCTGCAGAGCGTGCTGAACCTGCTCCAAGGTCAGCTGACCAGCACAGAGTTTTGGCGCATTGCTGCGCGCAAATAAATCACCCGCGTCTGGCGCGTCGCCCTGCGATCCTTCCTCGATGTGGCCGATGGGGATATAGGCCGCCTCGCCCTCGGCCACGGCCAGCGCGACGCCTACCAATTGCGCCTCGTGCACATCCAGGCTGGTGGTTTCCGTATCGATGGCAAGGTAGCCGTGCGCATGGGCTTTTTTTAGAAAATCACGCAGGACATCTGGCGTAGTGATGGTGATATAATTCGCCGTATTCACCTGCAAAGCTGCACGCTGATCTGCTATCACCACCGGCGCTGCTGCACCGATTTTTTTAAGCAGTGAGGTGAAATTTTGCTGCGCTAGAAACGCACTTAGCGTTTCTTTGTCAAAAGGCTTCGGCGCTAAATCATCAAGCGGTAGGCTGATCGGCACATCACATTTCAGCTGCACCAGCGCATGGGAAAGGCGCGCGTTTGCTGCATGCTGTATCAACGCTTCGCGGCGCTTGGGCTGCTTGATATTTGCGGCATTTTCCAGCACACCGTCCAGCGAGCCATATTCCAAAACAAGCTCTGCTGCGGTTTTGGGGCCAATGCCCGGCACACCCGGAACATTATCGACGCTATCGCCGATCAAGGCTTGCACCTGGGTTACCTTATCGGGGCCAACGCCGAATTTTTCGATCACTTCTTTCTCGCCGATCGGTTTATTTTTCATCGGATCATACATACTGACGTGATCATCAATCAGCTGCATCAGGTCTTTATCAGAGGACACAATCACCACGCTGTAACCTTGCGTGGCTGCGTGTTTGGCGTAGGTGGCGATCGTATCATCTGCCTCCACCCCTTCGATTTCGATCTGCGCAATACTCAGCGCGCGCGTGGCTTCACGCACGATCGCAAATTGTGGGATGAGATCTTCCGGCGTTTCGCTGCGATTGGCTTTATAGTCAGCAAAAATATCCTGACGGAAACTAATACGCGAAGCATCGAACACCACGGCCATCGCATCGCCCGCGAACTGCTCGCGCAGTTTGAGCATCATGTTGGTAAAGCCGTATACCGCGCCTACTGGCGTACCATCCGGCCTGGTCAGCGGTGGCATCGCGTGATAAGCGCGGAAAATATAGCCCGAACCATCTACTAAAATCAGACGGCGTGGCGTAGTAAGCGCAGATTGTGCAAGGCTTGGTTCAGACATGGTGCGGTCTTAACGACTTTACATCGCTGTGGCAACTCTTGCTATCGGCCACAAGCTGACTTATGCTGCATGCAAGAGGAGCACGTTATGCACGAATTATCCGGCCCGGTGATTGAACCTGAAAGCGGTAACATTAAACGTATGGTGGTGATGCTGCACGGTGTGGGCAGTAACGGCGATGATCTGGCCTGCCTTGCACCAATCTTCGCGCGCACCATGCCGGATACGTTGTTTTTCGCCCCCAACGGCATCGAAGCCTACGACATGGCACCGCCGGATTTTCAAGGCTATCAATGGTTTTCCCTCGCCAGCCGCAGCCCGTACGACATGTTGCAAGGCGCAGCGAATGCGGCAAGTATTCTCAATCCGGCGCTGGATGAGCTGCTTCAGCGCTTTCATTTGCGCGATGATCAGGTAGCGCTGCTGGGCTTTTCTCAAGGCACGATGACATCACTTTACGCCGCACTCCACCGCGCTAAACCGCTCGCCGGTGTGGTGGGTTTTTCCGGCGCGCTGATCGGAGCCGATGTTCACCCCCACGCCTACACCGCCAAGCCGCCCATATGCCTGATTCACGGCGAAGAAGATATGGTCGTGCCGTTTAGCGCACTGGCGCATGCTGAGAGCACCTTAAAAAAATCATCCGTGCCGGTTGAAGCCCATGCGCGGCCCCTGCTTGGCCATACGATTGATGCAGAAGGTATCGAAATTGCGCGGGCGTTTTTGTGGCGGGTGCTGAGTGGCAGCGCTGCGTCCAACGCCGCCTAGATAATACTATCTACGCGGCTTTGCCCACCGCATCGCTGATATGTGCAAACCCATCGCGCTGAAGCAGCGCAAGTAGCTCATCATGCATGCGCGCAATCAGCCCTGGCCCCTGATAAATCAGCGCGCTGTAAAGCTGCACCAGCGATGCACCGGCGAGAATTTTGGCGTAAGCATCCGCAGCGCTGGCTACGCCGCCCACGCCAACAAGCGGAATACGTCCGGAGGTTTGCCGGTAAGTGTTGCGCAGCATGTCGGTTGCAAGATTCATCAGCGGTTTGCCGCTCAAGCCCCCTGCCTCATTCGCACGCGGATGATACTCGACTCCTGCGCGCGACAAGGTGGTGTTGCTAATAATCAGCCCGTCAACGCCGATACTGACCAGCGCGGCAACGGTTGCCTCGGCATCCGCCGCGTGCATATCTGGCGCGAGTTTGACGAGGATGGGCTTATGCGCCAGCCCCGCGCGCACCATTTCACGTCGCTGCGCCTGCAGTGCGCCAAGCAGCGAAGAAACTGTGCTAGCTTCCTGTAAATTGCGCAGTCCCGGTGTATTGGGCGAGGAGATATTCACCGTAATGTAGTCCACCAGCGCATAGATCTCGGCCATCGCTACTTGGTAATCCTGCACAGCATCGGTGCTGTCTTTATTCTTGCCGATATTGCCGCCAATCACCCATCCTTGCGGGCGCTGAAGAAGCCGTGAGCGCGCCGCTTCCACCCCCTGATTATTAAATCCGAGACGGTTAATAATCGCCTCATAGGCTGCAAGGCGGAACATGCGCGGGCGGGGATTTCCGGCTTGTGGCTTTGGCGTCAGCGTTCCTATTTCGGCAAAACCGAAGCCCATTTTTTGGTGGCG
>JALHRI010000062.1 GCA_022841525.1 Alphaproteobacteria bacterium
TGCTCTTCCGATCTTGCACGAAGAAAACTGGCATCAGGCCGACATCGCCGACCGCGCATCGCTGGAAACCGAAGCAGGCGTTGAGCTACGTACTCGCAACCGCTATTTGAAGCTCATCTCAAAAATTGATGCGGCCATTTCGCGCATTGAAACAGGTGAGTATGGTTACTGCGAAGAAACCGGCGAGCCCATTGGCCTCAAGCGCTTAGAGGCGCGCCCCGTGGCAACACTCTCGATTGAAGCGCAGGAGCGTCACGAGAAAATGGAAAAGCAATTCACCGACGAAGATTAGCCGGTGGCACTTGCAATCACCTAGCGTTCGGCTAGGCTTGGGCGCATGTTTCTACCCTCAACCATGACGCTTGCTCCCGGCGATAGCGGCGAGTTTGTTGCCGAGCTTCAGCGCCGTCTCGGCTCGCTGCATCTATATCCATCCGAAGCAATCAGCGGTGTCTATGACGGAATGACGACGAACTCCGTCACCAGTTTTCAGCAGCAACAAGGCCTGCGTAGCGACGGCATTGCCGGGCCCGAAACGCTGCGCCGCCTAAACGGTGTCATCAGTGGCACGTACAATGAGACGCTCGAAAAACAGCAAGCCGCGGCCGATCCGCTTGCGGTAGAGCGCTACGCGCAAGTCCATCTTGCCGGACAAGATGAAGCCTTCAGTTTCACGCAGCCTGCTGCGGAAGTCAGCCCTGCATTTGCCGAAGGGCGCCCGGTGGAATCCGCAGCGCAGATGCGTGAGGCAGCGGCAATGAATATACTGCAACAAGCTACTACTCTGCAGCCCGTTGCTGCTGATTTCATGCCCAGCGCGCACGCGTCAGCACCGCTCACGCCTGCACTGCAGCCAGAGCCAATGCCGCAGCAACCTGCCGCTGCCACGCATGCGATGACTACGCCGCAAGCCACAGCAATACCTGCTGTAGATGAGAAACAGCCGCTTCCCATTTCGCCGGAAAATACTGCGCAACCGCGCCCGGCGGTGCCCGATCAGGCACCTTACCACAATCCCGAAAATCCGTGGATGGCAAAGCCGCAACCACCCGTGACACCTGTTGCAGCTGAAGCAAAGCCAGAGACTCCCGTGCAGGCTGTACCGGTATATGCTGCCGCACCCGTACCCGCACTCGCAACATCACCAGCGCTTGCTGAGCCGGTAAAAACACCAACCATGCAGCCCAACACGCGTGACATGGCGCCTGAAATCAAAGCACCAAGCGCACCGCCAGCAGCAGCGGCAACCTTGCCTGCGCAGGCGCTGACAGCCAGCGAGCCGCAAGCGATGCCACGAGCGGAAGCGATGTCAGAAAAACCAGCGCAGGCACCGACGCTGCGCGAACGCATTAGCGGTCTGGTTGCGCGCATTGCGGAGTATATGGAAGCGAAGTTGCCGCCCTCGGTTTTAAGCGAAGTGCAGCAAATCGGCGCGTCGATGCACGCACGCGGCATTAAAGAAATTCCTCTGCCAGCGGGTGACACTGCGCTGCCTTCACCCAGCGTTACGCCAGCACGCGGCGCAGCAGCTGCGCCTGAGCGCGCAGGTTAGTGTTTGATAAAGGTGATGACCGACCAGCGTCCATAATGATCGCTGCGGCGCATGATCAGACCTTGTTTACGGTACGCAGATGCGACCATATTCACCTGATGGCGCATCACGCCGGATAAAATCAGCGTACCTTGCGGACTGAGATGCTGCGCCGCAGCGCGCGCCATTTTCATCAGCGGCCGCGCCAGAATATTGGCAATGATCAACGGATAATGACCGCGCCTGCGCACCTGATGGTAGCGGTAACCATCGCTCACAAACGCGAGGCTTTGCGGATGCACCTGATTCACCCGTAAATTATGCGCCGATACATGCACGGCTTTGGCATCATTATCGCACGCCGTTATCTGCGCAGACTTAAACGTTCTTGCGGCGGCGATCGCTAAAATCGCCGTGCCACAGCCCATATCGAGTATGCGTGGAACATGGCGGTGGGTGCGCGCATGGCGCGTGATCGCGCGCAGGCAACCGGCGGTGGTTTCATGCTCGCCGGTGCCGAAAGCGGCTGCGGCATCAATGCATAGCGGCATCGCATTTTTCGGCAGCGCCTGATCGTGATAGGAACCGTAAACGTAAAACGGCCCAACGCGAAAGGGCGGAAAATCTTTCTGTACTTTTTCTACCCAATCAATCGCCTCAAGCTCGGTACGGCGAATGCTTGGCTGCACGTCCGTGTGCTGCGCGTTTACAGAAGCGACAAGTTCAGCAAACGCTGCTTCATCGCCGCGGTCGATGAGTACAATGAGCTGTGGCTGGACACTGTCAATCGGCCGCGTGATGGCAAGCGCGATATCTTCACTCAACAACTCCAGTACATCGAGAAACTCGTGCGGCGCGGTGATGGTCAGCTGCAGTGGGTGCGGCGCTTGCTGAAACGGGTTATCAGAAAAACTACGCATGCACCGCCTCGCCCAGCTGCGCGATAAAGGCGGCTTCATCCATAGTTTCTACGCCCAGCGCGCGCGCTTTGGAAAGTTTGCTTCCCGCATCCTCGCCCGCAATGACCAGTGAGGTTTTCGCTGATACGGAACTGGCCACTTTCGCCCCGGCAGCCTCGGCGCGGGCTTTGGCTTCCGCACGGCTAATGTGGTGCAGTGTGCCGGTGAACACCACGGTTTTTCCGGCAAACACACCACCGGTTTGCGGCGGATTTTCGGCCTGCACCTCCAGCACCCGCACCAGTGCCTCAATCATTTGGCGCTGGGTATCGTGCGCAAAACATTCCTTGAGCGAGTGGATGATTTTTGGCCCAATCCCATCCATCGCTTCAAGCTCGGCACGCACCGTCTCATCCCCTTGTGCGAGTCGCACACAGGCATCATGAAAACTCTCCCAGCGCATGAAATGCTGCGCCAGTAGCTTTGCGTTTTCTTCACCAATATGGCGAATACCCAGAGCATAAATCAGCTTGCGTAGCCCTACGCGACGCGCGTTTTCAATCGCGGCAAATAAGTTCGTGACCGATTTTTCGCCGTAACCTTCGCGATGTTTGAGTCGCGTGAGGCCGTCTGCATCGCGCGCGGCGAGTGTAAAAATATCCGCAGGGGCGGCGATGATACCATCATCAAACAGGCTCTCAAGCTGCTTATCGCCCAGCCCGTCAATATCCAGCGCACTGCGCGAGACCAAATGTTTCAAACGCTGCACCATTTGCGCGCGGCAGGAAAGCCCGCCCGTGCAGCGGCGCGCAGCCTCGCCTTCCTCGCGCACCGCGACAGATCCGCATACCGGGCAATGCTGAGGAAAATCATACAGCACGGTGTCTGGCTTGCGCTTGCCGCTATCAACACGCACGATTTGCGGAATCACATCGCCCGCGCGCTGCACAATCACATGATCGCCAACGCGAATATCTTTGCGCAAAATTTCGTCTTCATTGTGCAGCGTTGCATTTTGTACCATCACGCCGCCAACATTCACCGGCGAAAGCCGCGCCACCGGAGTCAGCGTACCGGTGCGCCCCACCTGAATATCAATGGCTAGCAATGTGGTTTCTGCCTGCTCGGCGGCGAATTTATGGGCCACCGCAAACCGCGGTGCGCGGCCTACAAACCCCAGCCGCGCCTGCAGCGCGAGATCATCAATCTTGTACACCACCCCGTCAATGTCGTAGCTCAGATCCCCGCGCTCAGCTTCAAGTGCGCGCGTATACTCGCACATCGCCTCGGCGCCGTGTACGCTCTGCATGCGCGGATTCGTGATCAAACCGCACGCATCCAGTAGCTGAACCAACTCGCGCTGCGTGCGTATGCTAGCACCGCGCACGTCACCCACGCCATACGCAAAATACGACAGCGCACGCGTTGCGGTAATCGCAGGATCGAGTTGGCGTAGCGAGCCTGCAGCGGCATTGCGCGGGTTCGCAAACTGCGCATCCCCCGATGCGGCACGCGCCTTATTGAGTGCCAAAAAATCATCCTTGCGCATATAGACTTCACCGCGCACTTCCAGAATTTCAGGCACCTGATCGCCGCGTAAATGGCGCGGAAAATCAGCGATGGTGCACATATTCGCCGTTACATCTTCACCGACTTCACCATCGCCCCGCGTGGCAACATAGACGAGCGCGCCCTTCTCGTAACGCGCAGAAAACGATAGGCCGTCAATCTTGGGTTCGGCGGTAAATACCAGCGGCGCCGCAGAATCCGCGCGGCCTAAAAAATGATCGATGCGCTCTAGAAACGCGCGCACATCTTCTTCATCAAATACGTTACTGAGTGACAGCATCCGCACGGAGTGACGAATTTTCTGAAAGCCATCCGCCGCTTTAGCACCCACGCGCTGATGGGCAGAGTCAGCCACTTGCGCTTCAGGATGTGCGGCGTACAGCGCGTCAAGCTCGCGGCGCAGCGCGTCATAGTCGGCATCAGAGATCACCGGCGCATCGTGGGTGTGGTAGGCCTCGTCATGACGCGCGATTTCTTCTTCCAGCGCGCGGATACGCAGGCGCATCTCAGGCACGCTCATGAAGCGGCCTGTAGTAATTTGGTCGCTGCTTTTTTGGCCTCACTGGTAACGACCTTGCCGGACATCAGCCGCGCCAGCTCTGCCTCGCGCTCAGCCTTCGAAAGCATCCGTAATGTGGTGTAGGTATGGCGCGCGCTGGCGTGTTTTTCCATCAGCACGTGATGATTGGCGCACGCGGCCACCTGCGGCAAATGGGTAATCACCAGCACTTGCTGCTGCGCACTCAGTTTTTTCAAACGCACGCCAATGGCTTCGGCCACCGCGCCGCTGGTGCCGGCATCGATTTCATCGTAAATCACGCAGGCTGCTCGATCAGAAGGGTTGAGCACCACGCTGATCGCAAGCATCAACCGCGATAATTCACCGCCGGAAGCGATTTTATGCAGCGGCTCAAAGCCCTGACCTTTGTTCGGCGCAATTTCAAACACCACGCTTTCACATCCTGCTTCGCCCCATTGATGCTCGGGCAGCACGCTACGTGCGATGCGCAGTTTTGCATCCGCCATGCTTAGCGCAGCAAGCTCTTTTTGCGCTGCTTTGATCAACTGCGCAGCCGCTTTCTCGCGCGCCTCAGAGAGCGCGCCGCAGGCGGCAAGATAGTCTGCACGCGCTGCCTCGCACTGTTTTTCGGCGCGGCGCAGTGCGGCTTCGCCGTCATCAAGTACGCGCAAATGTTCGCGCGCACGGATAAGCATTTCCGGCAACGCTTCAGGCGTGGTATGAAATTTACGCGCCGCCGCACGCAGAGCAAACAGCCGGTCTTCCTTGGCAGAAAGGCTCGCCTCATCTTCTCCCGGCTGATGCAGCAGTGCCGATACTTCCGCGCTCACATCATCTACTTCCACCACAGCACGCTCGAGCGCGGCGGAGAGTTTTTCCTGCATCGCCGCATCCAGACTGGCGCGCATAATCTGACGCTGCGCGGCAATCAGCGCATCACGCACTAAGCGCTGACCTTCGATCTCCGCCAGCACCGCTTCGAGTGCTGATTGGTTTTTCTGTAGCGCCATGTAACGCGTGCGCGCTTCCACCAGCGCTTCTTCCTCCCCTGCGGAAGGATTCAGCCGTCCCAAATCCTCAATGATCATGCGCTGGTAGGCTTCCTCGCGCGCGCTGTTTGCCAGCATCTCATGGGTGGATGCAAGATCGCGCTGCGCGCTAGCAAGCGCGGCGTAGGCGGTTTTCACGTGCGATAGCACCGATGCACTTGCCAGATGCGCATCGAGCAGATCCCGGTGATTTTTACTATCCATCAAGCCGCGCTGATCATGTTGGCCGTGGCGTTCAATCAGCAGTCCGGCCAGTTGTTTGAGCGCCGTTTGCGTCACCTGCACATCGTTCACCCAGGCTTTGGTTTTACCTTCCGGCGATAGGCTGCGGCGGATAATCAGGCTGTCTTCCTGAGCGATTCCCAGTGCGCCAAGCTCAGCCACCAGCGCTTCAGGCAAGGCCTCAAACTCAGCGCTGACGCTTGCGAAAGAAGCGCCCTGACGCAGCAAACTACTATCGCCGCGCGCGCCGAGAGCCAAATCCAGCGCCTGCAACAACAGCGATTTTCCTGCCCCCGTCTCGCCCGTAATCACGTTGAGGCCTGAGGTAAAATCAGCGCTGACTTTTTCAAACAGCACGATATTATCAATCTGTAAGCGGGTCAGCATTTATAGCGGCAACAACTCGAGATACGGATCGAAGGTGGATTTTTTCTCCTCCGGCGAGAGGTTGCCCTTCATCATTTCATAGCTGTATTTATACCAGTCCGACCCGGGGTAATTGTGCCCCAGCACGGCAGCGTAGGTTTTGGCTTCGCCAATCACTCCTAAGCGCAAATAGCTTTCCACCAAACGGTGAAGCGCTTCGGCGGCGTGGCTGGTCGTTTGATAATTATCGACGACGAATTTGAAGCGGTTGATCGCGGCTAAATATTCCTGCTGCTTCAGATAATAGCGACCCACTTCCATTTCTTTACCGGCTAAGTGGTCGTCCGTTAAATCGAGCTTGAGCTTCGCGTCCTGCGCGTATTCGCTGTCCGGATAGCGGGCGATGACCTCGCGCAGCGCCTCGCGCGCTTCAGCAGTTTTTTGCTGATCGCGGCCGACATCAGAAATTTGCGTATAGTAGCCCAGTGCGCGCAAATAATACGCATAGGGCGTTTGCGTATCGGTGGGGTAAAGCTTCACGAAACGTTCTAGAATGCCCACCATATCGTCAAACTTGCCGGCGCGGTAAGCGCTGTACGCCGCCATAATCTGGCCGCGGCGCGCCCACTCGGAATAGGGATGCTGACGCTCAATTTCCTCAAATTCGCCCATGGCTTTGATAAAGCCGCCACCTGCCATCGACGCGCGCGCATCGCGGTAAAGCACTTCAGGAGCGGCCTGCTTGACCTTGCTGTCTGCCGTTTCTTCTTCGCTATCGCTGCTGCATGCCGCCACACACAGCATCAGCGCGATCAGGCTTAGTTTGAGGGTAGGTTTCATCATGACGCGTTTATAGCGAGTGGCAACCGCAAGAGCAATGACTGCGTACGCATCACGCACAGTACGTGCGTATCGCTGGAGTATTTATGCGACCAAAACGGCGCTATGCTCCGTGGTTTTGCTTGGCAGCACCGGCATGGCGACCTGACCGCCGCGCAGACGGTAATTCGCCTGATCGGCAAAAATCGCGCGCAGCAGGCTGTTATTGATGCCATGACCAGGCTTAAACGTGCGCACATGCGCCTGCAAATGCGCGCCGCAAAGGAAATAATCGCCCACGCAGTCGAGCGCTTTATGGCGGATAAATTCATCGTTATAGCGCAGGCCACCGGTATTCATCACGCCGTCATCGGTGAGCACAATCGCGTTGTGCAGCGACCCACCACGCGCCAGACCCATGGCGTGCATTTTTTCTACATCGCGCAGGAAACCAAACGTGCGTGCGCGCGAGAGCGACTGCTTGAAACTGGTTTCCGAAAAATCGTAGGAAGCATATTGCTCCTGAAGCAATTCGTGATGGTACGCGATACCAATATCGAGCTGCAAATGCTCGGCTGGCAGGGCTTCCGCGGTGCAGCCATGCTCCTCAACACGCACGGGCCTCAGCACTTCCAGCACCATGCGCGCGGCGTCCTGGCGGGTGCGGCCAGTGCATTCAAGCAGGAAATAAAACGGCTCAGAGGAGCCATCCATAATCGGTACTTCCGGGCCTTTGAGCTCGATGCGTACATTATCAATCCCATAACCCCAAAGCGCTGCGACCAAATGCTCAATCGTCGATACGCTGGTGCCGTGCGCATTGGCAATCGTGGTGCCAAGCGTGGTTTCCACCACCCGGTCATAACGCGCTTCGACAAGATTTTTGCTGGCTTCCACATCGGTACGTACAAAGACGATGCCGGTATTTTCCGCGGCGGGATACATCACCATCTCCACCATTTCACCCGTATGCAGCGCAACGCCGCACACACGCACCGGCGCAGCCAACGTATGCTGGAATACAGATTCAGTTGCAGGCACGGTGAAAGATTCGGTCATGAGTTACCTGTTGGTACGGTTTTTCTTGAGAATAGCTTTAGAACAGGTGGGCACGCCATGACAAATCACGCTTTGTAACCAAATGTTACACGCCAATAACCAGCAGAATTCCTAATGAAAAAGGGGCACCGCTTGGGTGCCCCTTCCACTTCTTACACTAGAATCTAATCACTGGCCACTGGCCAGTGATCACTTCCCTACGCGACGATTTTCGCAACGACGCCAGCACCCACGGTGCGGCCGCCTTCACGAATCGCAAAGCGCAGACCCTGATCCATCGCAATCGGCGAAATCAGTTCAATGTTCATCTTAATGTTATCGCCAGGCATCACCATCTCCACACCCGTCGGCAGATGCACCACACC
>JALHRI010000063.1 GCA_022841525.1 Alphaproteobacteria bacterium
CGCTAACTCACCGCGCGATTGTCTGGCGCGACTGGAAAATCTGGTGGCGATGTCGTCGGTGAATATTTCCTCTGAATCGCTGCGCCATCAAATTGCCTCGGCGGTGAATTTGATTGTGCAGATTCAGCGCATGAACGATGGCAGACGGCGCATTACCCAAATTGAAGAAATTACCGGCATGGAAAAAGGTGGTATTATTTTATCGCAAACCTTGTTTGAGTTTAAGGTGCGCGGCGTGAAAGCGGACGGTACGCTTGACGGCGAATTTATCACCATGCCCTACATGCCGAAATTTATGCCACAAGCGGAACATTTTGGCCTGGCGAAAGCGCTGGCTGCGTGTTTCCCCTCGCCAGGTGTGGCCTAGGCGTTTAGCATGATGCTGTGCCTTTTGCAGCGGCACAAGATGGGTTAAAAATGGATCTGTATCTCGCAATAGCGGTCGCGATTATTGGCTATGTGGCGCTGATTACGCTGTTTCCCAAAATCGTTCCGGATGACTCCAAGCGTTATACACGCACCGCGCTCGAGCGCATTTACCGCGAAACTCAAGATGTAGGTTTAACCGAACGCGGCGGGGTGCTGAAAGATTCGCTGAAAGAAGAAAATGCCCTGCTGCGGAGTTTTTTTGGCTTAAGTTTCATGCAGCCACTCTACGATGTCGGCATGCAGGCGGGCTATAAAGAAAACCTAAATGGTTTTCTGCTACTGATTGGCGGCAGTTTTGTCGCGGCGTTTCTGATCGCCTCGATCCTTGGTTCTGGCGCGGCGGCACTGCCCGTTGCAGCACTGGTGGGCTATTACTACCCTCTGCAGCGCTGCCGTAAAAAAATCTTCAAGCGCCAGATGGAGTTTTTGAATCAGTTTCCCGAAGCCCTCGACATGATTGTGCGCTCGGTGCGCTCGGGCTTTCCGGTTAATGCCGCGCTACAAATGGTCGCCGATACGGCGGAAGAGCCTATCCGTAGCGAGTTTCGCCAGATGTGCGACGAAATTATTGCAGGCCGCAGCATGCATCAGGTGCTCTCGCGCCTTGCTACCCGCATCAATCAGCAGGATGTACGCTTCTTCGCGGTGGTGCTCTCCGTGCAGCAGGAAACGGGCGGTAACCTTGCGGAAATTATCGGCAACCTTTCGGGCATTTTGCGCAAACGTAAGCAGTTGCGCCTGAAAATTCATGCCATTACCTCCGAAGGTCGGGCGACGGGTCTGGTGCTCGGCGCGCTGCCGGTGCTGGTATTTGGCGCGCTCTATGTCAGTCAGCCCGATTATCTCAAACCTTTCTTCACCACGCCCATGGGCAATACGCTGCTCATCGTCGCGCTCAGTCTGCTGGGCACGTGCTACGTGGTGGTGAAGCAAATGATCAAGGTGGATATATGAACATCGCTGCGCTTATCAAAGCAGCAACGATCGCAGGCATTGTGTTTGTCAGCTACCTCGCGTTTGATCGCTACGTGCAGCTTAAAAAGCGCCGTAAAATCATGCGCGTGCGCTTAGGGCTGGAGGGCAATGAAGACGCCATCATCAACCCGGATGATCCGATTTTCCTCTCCGGCCGAGATTATTCGCCGCGCGGGCTCATGTTGCTTGGCTTTTTGCGCATGTTCGGCATGGATGATGAATCTGCGCGCATGCAGCTTGCGCGCCGCTTCGCGCAGGCCGGCATGGTTGGACCGGATGCGCCGGTCATCTACATGTTTTTTCAGCGCTTAGCGGCTATTCCCATTGCGCTGCTTGGCTTCATGTTTATCTCCATGGGGGATGACGGCCTTGGTAAACTCAGCAATTTTTTTGTCGGCGGCCTGCTGATTTTTATCGCGTTTTTTGGGGCGAAAATGTTTCTCTCCAACGCGATTGCCAAGCGCAAACAGATTCTGGTGCGCTCCTTTCCCGACACGCTGGATCTGATTCTTATCTGTGTGGAATCGGGTATGGCGCTGGATGCGGCGCTCAACCGCGTCTGCGCCGAGCTGGGCAGTGCCTATCCTGAAATTACCGAAGAGCTTAATCGCACCCGCCTTGAGCTGGCACTTCTCAATGACCGCGTGCGCGCGCTGATGAATCTGGCGGAGCGCACCGATCTGGTGGCATTTCGCTCGCTGGTTGCGGCACTCATTCAGTCCGAGCGCTTTGGCACCAGCCTGACCGATACGCTGCGCGTGCTGTCGGAAGATTTCCGCCTGCAGCGATTATTTACCGCCGAGGCCAAAGCCGCCAAGCTGCCCGTGTTCATGACCATTCCGCTGATCTTCCTGCTGATGCCGGCATTCTTCATCATCGTGCTCGGCCCTGCGGTGATTTCCTATCTGCAAAGCGGCTACGGCAAAGAGTAGCCAGAGCAGGAAAAGCAGGAAGTGGGACACAAAAAGCAGGAAGTGGGACACAATAAATCATTGTGTCCCCAATTCTTGGCGATTCGTAAGTAGCGCTGGGTGAGGTCGCAGGATATACAGCACGCCCATGAAGCATTTGCAAACAGAGCACCCCCCGCTGACGCTCGTGTCGGACTACCTGCCATCGGGCGATCAGCCGGAGGCGATTGAGGCGCTGGTGAGCGGTCTGGCGCGCGGTAAAAAATCGCAGGTGCTGCTGGGGGTCACCGGTTCGGGCAAAACCTACACTATGGCTCAGGTGATCGCGCGCACCCAGCGCCCGGCGATTATTTTAGCGCATAATAAAACGCTCGCCGCGCAGCTTTACGCTGAGATGAAACATTTCTTCCCGCACAACGCGGTGGAGTATTTTGTTTCCTACTACGACTATTACCAGCCTGAGGCCTACGTCGCGAAAACCGATACGTTTATTGAAAAAGATTCCGCCATTAACGAGCAGATTGACCGCATGCGCCACTCCGCCACCCGCGCGTTGCTCGAACGGCGCGACGTGGTGCTTATTTCCAGCGTGTCGTGCATTTACGGCATCGGCTCGGTGGAAACCTACGCCGCCATGACGCGCGAGATTAAGGCCGGCACCAGCGTCAGCCAGCGCGCGCTGATTACCGAGCTGGTCGCGCTGCAATATGAGCGCAACGATATTGGTTTTTCGCGCGGCAATTTTCGCGTGCGCGGCGATAATCTCGATATTTTTCCTGCGCATTTGGAAGACGAAGCCTGGCGGATTAGCTTGTTCGGCGATGAGATTGAAACCATCCACGCGTTTGACCCGCTCACTGGCGAACGCAAGGCCACGCTTTCCAGCGTTACCGTGTTTGCCAACAGCCATTACGTGACGCCCAAGCCGACGCTGGAAGCGGCGATTAAACAGATCAAACATGATTTGAAAGACCGCATCGCTTGGTATGAGAAAAACGGCAAATTACTGGAAGCTCAGCGACTTTCCCAGCGCACCGCGCATGACATTGAGATGCTGGTGGAAACCGGCATGTGCAAAGGCATCGAAAATTATTCGCGCTATTTATCGGGTGCAAAAAAAGGCGAGCCACCGCCGACGTTGTTTGGGTATCTGCCGCACGATGCGATTTTATTTGTCGATGAAAGCCACGTCACCCTGCCGCAAATTCGCGGCATGTATCACGGCGATCGCTCGCGCAAAATTGTGCTGTCCGAACATGGCTTTCGCCTGCCTGCCTGCCTTGATAACCGCCCGCTTTCCTTTGAAGAGTGGGACGGCCTGCGCCCGCAAACGATTTGCGTTTCCGCCACTCCCGCGGAGCTTGAGATGCGCTGGGCAGAAGGCGAGGTTGCGCAGCAAGTCATCCGCCCGACGGGGCTGGTCGATCCGGTATGTATCGTCAAACCGGTGGCGCAGCAGGTCGATGATTTGTTCGAAGAAGTGCGCATCGCCACGGCCAAGGGTTACCGCACATTGGTGACCACGCTGACCAAAAAAATGGCGGAAGAATTATGCGACTATCTGGCAGAAAACGGCATTAAAACGCGCTATCTGCATTCGGATATTGATACGCTGGAGCGGGTGGAAATCATCCGCGATTTGCGCCTGGGCGTGTATGATGTGCTGATCGGTGTCAATCTGCTGCGCGAAGGGCTCGACATTCCCGAATGCGGGCTGATGGCGATTTTAGATGCCGATAAAGAAGGCTTTCTGCGCAGTAAAACGTCGCTGATTCAAACCATCGGCCGCGCCGCGCGCAACGTGGATAGTAAAGTGATTCTCTACGCCGATAAAATGACCGATTCGCTCACCGGTGCGCTGGAGGAAACCGAGCGCCGTCGGGCGATTCAGCTGGCGCATAACGCGGCGCACGGCATTACGCCTGCCAGCGTGAAAACCCAGATATCCAGCGCCATTCGCCGCGAGGAAACCGAAGGCGACCGCAAGCAAAAATCGCGCGATGTGCTCGAAGGCGTCAGCACCACCACTGATATGGAGCGCAAATTACAGCAGATGAAAAAAGACATGCTGCGCGCGGCGGCCGATCTTGAGTTCGAGCAAGCCGCCACCTTGCGCGATCAGATCAAGAAGCTCGAAAAAATTCTCCTCGATTTACCGTCCTAGCCGGCATTGGACATTGGGGGACACATTAAATTAATGTGTCCCCCAGTGAGCAATGAAACATTTCCATCCGAGCTTTCATTTGCTAATGTCATCGCATGATTTCCAAACGCGCGATTCCCAACGCTCTGTCATGGTTCCGGCTCGTGCTGATTGCACCGATCTTGCTGGTATGGGCGTATGCGCCGCCGCTGCTGCATTACCCTGTGCTGCTGATCTGTTTTATACTCGCCGCGATCAGCGATTTCTTGGATGGTTACCTCGCGCGGCGCTGGGGCGTGCACAGCACGTTCGGCGCCATGCTCGATCAGATCACCGATAAGCTGATCGTCGCCTGCGTACTGGTACTGCTGGTTGCTGACGGCGTGATTGCCCCTTACGTGCCGATTCTCATTTTGGTGCGCGAGATCTATGTTTCCGGATTACGCGAGGCGATGGCGCTGGAGAACATCGCCATGCCGGTATCAAAACTGGGAAAAACCAAAACCGCCACCCAGATGATCGCGATGACCGCGCTGCTGGCCTCGCGCGGATTATCACCGTTTATCGCGCTGCCGGATGTCGCGATGTTCGGGCTTTATGCTGCAGGCATCGCGCTGTTATGGGTCTCCGCGCTTTTGGGATTGATCTCGGCGCTACAGTATAGCCGCGCGGTATTCGTGAAGCGTTAGGCTAAGCCGCGTGTTTGAGGGCTTCTTCGTGCTCAATAAATTTCTGCGCTTCAAGTGCCGCCATGCAGCCCGTGCCAGCTGCGGTGACGGCTTGGCGGAAAATTTTATCCTGCACATCACCGGCGGCAAACACACCGGCGATATTGGTTTGGGTGGTGCCAGGCTTGGTGATGAGGTAGCGGTCATTATCCATCGTTAGCTGGTCTTTGAATAACCAGGTGTTGGGCTCATGGCCAATGGCCACAAAGGCACCGTTCACGGGCAACTCGGAAATGGCTTCGGTTTTCAAATTTTTCAAACGCAGATGGGTGAGGTTCGGCGGGTTATCGCTGCCGCAGAATTCTTCCACCGTACTATCCCAGATCACTTTCACGTTCGGCGTATTAAACAACCGCGTCTGCGCGATTTTCTCAGCGCGCAGAGAATCTCGGCGGTGAATGAGGGTGACGGATTTGCAGATTTTGGCCAAATACAGTGCTTCTTCCACCGCGCTATTACCGCCGCCAATGACGGCAACGTCTTTGCCTTTGAAGAAGAACCCGTCGCACGTCGCGCAGGCCGACACGCCGAAATTCTGGAAGGCTTTTTCTGAATCCAGCCCCAGCCAGCGCGCCGATGCGCCGGTGGCAATAATCAGCGTATCGCCGGTGTAAATATCGCCCGAATCGCCCACCGCTTTGAAGGGCCGCTGCGACAAATCCACCGAGGTAATATAATCATGGATGATGTTGGTACCCACATGCGCGGCTTGTGCTTCCATTTGCTGCATCAGCCACGGGCCTTGCACCGCCTCGGCGAAGCCCGGATAATTCTCGACATCCGTCGTAATCGTCAGCTGGCCGCCGGGCTGCATGCCGTGCACCATGATGGGTGAGAGCGCCGCACGCGAAGCGTAAATCGCCGCCGAGCACCCGGCCGCGCCAGAGCCAATAATGAGAACAGGGGTGTGGTGAGTGGTCATTCGTTATTCGTGATTCGTCATTCGAATTACTAATTACGAATAACGAACTACGCCTCTCCTAAAGCGCCTTCGCGTTTTCTTTCAGGTAGCTGGCTACACCTTCGGCATTTGGCTTCATGCCGGTGGCGCCTTTTTTCCAGTTGGCAGGGCAGACTTCGCCGTGCTCTTCGTGGAAGATCAGCGCGTCTAAAATGCGGATCGCTTCATCCGCGTCGCGGCCCAGCGGCAGATCGTTGACGATCTGATGACGCACGACGCCTTTTTTATCGATCAGGAAGGTGCCACGGAACGCCACCGCGTTGTTCACCAACACGTCGTAATCGCGCGCGATGGACTTGGTGAGATCGGCCACCAGTGGGAATCGAATGTTGCCGATGCCGCCTTTTTCGACGGGCGTATTTTTCCAGGCATAATGGGTGTACTGCGAATCGACCGAGACACCGATAATTTCTGCGCCGCGCTTTTTGAATTCTTCCACACGGTTATCAAACGCGATAATTTCCGACGGGCAGACGAACGTAAAATCGAGCGGGTAGAAAAACAGCACGCCGTATTTGCCTTTGAGATGCGTTTTCAAATTGAAATCGGCTTTGATGGTATTGTCGGCCAACACGGCGTTGGCGGTAAAATCGGGGGCTTCTTTTCCTACTAACACGGCCATAATGATCTCCTTTTGCTATGTACCTTGAAGCCAATATAGGCCGCAGGCAGTAAACTTCAAGTGACTAAAACGTAACAAACGGTTTGTATCGCCGCTAGCAACGATCAGCCTACGCGCCTGGCCACCAGCAGGCCTTCGAGCGTTGGAATCATCAGACTATCAAACTGGCTACGATCTGCCATACGGGCGTGATACTCTGCCATGGCTGCGCGCGCGGCGGGGGAGACTTCATCGCGCACCTCGCCGGTGAAAGCGCCAAACAGCATGGCATTATCGGCGATGATCCAGCCTTGCGGGGCAAGGTGGGCAAGCGCACCATCCAGATAGCGCACATAATCTTTTTTCACACCGTCAATAAACACAAGGTCAAACGCGCGGCCGTGGTAGCTTTCAAGAAATGCCAGTGCGTCGCACTCCATCACCTGCGCGCGCGGATGTAGCCCTGAGCGCATCAGGTGCTGGTTCGCATGTGCGGCGTGATCGGCGCTGATTTCCAGTGATACAAGCTCGCCGCCCTCAGGCAGCGCGGAGGCCATCCACAGCGTCGAGTAACCCACGAAACTACCAATTTCCAGCACGCGGCGCGCACCGCTCATGCGTACCAGCCAGCTGAGCATATGCCCCTCATACGGGCTGACCTGCATGCCGGGGCGAAGCTGCTCGCCCACCGCGCGTGCGCTGGCGAAGCTTTCCGGCTCGCGCACGAAGGTACGGGTGATATAGCCTGCGGCGGGGTCAAGGTGGCGGGTGAGCATGATTTCTCGGCAAATAGATTACATTTCTTCGATGCGTGCAGTTTTTTCTTGCATGCCTCTGGTGCTGCCTATAGCAAGATGCAACCAGATTCTCTATTGTTTTTAGGTGGCTTACATGAAATTTTCTTACACACTCGCGGCGTTTTTTGCGTGCATGGCAACTGCGGCGCAGGCTTCAGAATCCCCCTATACGGGCGATTATGTCGGCTTTGGTCTTGGGTATTACGATGTGTTTGATAGCCATGAAGCCGCCAGCTTTGAGGTGAATTACCAGTACCGCGATGTATATTACGGCCTGCGCCCGATCATCGGGGTGATGGCAACTTCCGATGAAGCGGTCTACGGTTACGCGGGCGCGAAATGGGATTTGCCGATCGGCACTTATCCGGTGATTATTTCGCCAAGCTTTACTCTTGGCGGGTATCATGATGGTGAGGGCAAGGATTTGGGTAACGGCCTGGAATTCCGCTCCGGTCTGGAAGTTGCCTATGAATTCTCAGAAGCAGGCAACCGTATCGGTCTGCAGCTGTCGCATATTTCCAATGCCAGCCTGGGGGATCGCAACCCGGGCACCGAAGTGCTGCAGATTAATTATTCGCTGCCGATTCAGTAGAGTCAGGGTTTTTTGTAGTCATTTACCTTAAGAATTTCCTCTGGCTGCAAATCGCTATGTTCTGCGCTTCCACTGCGCATGTACCAAAACGTACACTTGCGCTGCGGTTCTCGAACCTAACGATTTTCGCTGCA
>JALHRI010000064.1 GCA_022841525.1 Alphaproteobacteria bacterium
CATGTCCACGAAATAGGAGTCGGTATGCGCCTAAAAAAAATGATGGTATTGGGTTTAATGCTGAGCGTTTCAGCCTGTTCGCAGCGCAGCGATGTGGCGTATTGCGAACGCATGGGCACCCCTCCGGGTACACCGCACTATGCAAGCTGTATCAGCCATTTTACCTCGATGCAGAACTGGTTCAACGCTGACCGTATGGGATGCAGCGCGCAGGCGGATCAGACCTATCCGCAGTCGCTGTATGACCGTGGATCATACGGGATCATGCGCGGGGGTATTGGCTTTGGCCACGGCATGTGGGGGCCGGCTGGTTTTGGTAATGTGGGTTTTGGCGGGTTTGGTGGCGGGCCATTTTGGGGGAGTCGCATGGTAGATATCGCCCCCGATCCCTTCCACAACGCGCAGGTCGATGCGCTTCGCATGCGTATTATTCAGCCATGTATGGAAGCCAAAGGCTGGAATAGTGGCGCAAGTTGGGAAGCGGGGCGTAAGGATAAGATGACTCGCCCTAACGCCTCAGGCGATAAGCTTCCCTGGCGGAAAAACTAGACGCATATCTTGGCGATGCAGCTTGCGTCAGCGGTGCAAGCTGTTAGTTCTTAGCGCGGATATGTTAAAGGTGCCGCTATGAAACTGTCGCAATATTTTCTGCCACTTCTCAAAGAAGACCCGAAAGAGGCGCAGATTGCCTCGCACCGCCTGATGCTGCGTGCGGGCATGATTCGTCAGGAATCGGCGGGGATCTATTCCTGGTTGCCGCTGGGGCTTGCGGTGCTGCAAAATATCGAGCGCATCGTGCGTGACGAGCAAGAGCGCGCCGGTGCGGTAGCACTCCTGATGCCCACCATTCAATCTGCCGATTTGTGGCGCGAAAGCGGCCGCTACGACGATTACGGTAAGGAGATGCTTAGGATCACTGATCGCCACGAGCGCGAAATGCTGTTTGGCCCCACCAACGAGGAAATGATCACCGCGATTTTTAAGAATTTCGTGCGCTCGTATAAAGCGCTGCCACTGAATCTTTATCATATTCAGTGGAAATTTCGTGATGAGGTGCGCCCGCGTTTTGGTGTCATGCGGGGCCGCGAATTTCTGATGAAAGACGCTTACAGCTTCGACGTGGACGAGGCGGCAGCGCGCCGCGCCTATCAGCGCATGTTTGTAGCCTACCTCAACACCTTTGCGCGTATGGGGCTCAAAGCCATTGCGATGCAGGCGGACACCGGCCCCATCGGCGGTGATTTGAGTCATGAGTTCATTATTCTTGCCGAGACCGGCGAAAGCCAGGTCTATTGCCACCGCGACCTTCTGGATATGCCTGCCCCGGGCGATGTCGATTTTCATGGTGATTTAAGCACGCATGTGCAGGAGCGCACCAGCCTGTATGCCGCTACCGAGGAAAAGCATAGCGAGGCCGAATTCCTCAAGCTGCCGGAAGATAAACGCATCAGTGCCCGAGGGATTGAGGTGGGGCATATTTTCTATTTTGGCGAAAAATACTCCGCGCCCATGGGGGCCAGCGTCACTATGGCAGATGGTCAGCTACGCCCCGTGCATATGGGTTCTTACGGTATCGGTGTATCGCGCTTAGTCGGTGCCATTATTGAGGCCTGCCATGACGATGCGGGCATTATCTGGCCGGAAACGGTTGCGCCGTTTCATGTTGGCATTGTGCATTTGCGCCCGGGCGATAGCGCGTGCGATGCGGCCGTGGCAAAGCTGGAAGCATTATTTACCGCAAGGCGCGTCAAGTATCTCACCGACGATACTGACGAGCGCGGTGGTGCGAAATTCGCCTGTATGGATTTGATTGGCCTGCCCTACGCCGTGACAGTGGGGCCAAAGGGTGCGGCCTCAGGAATGATTGAAATCAAGCACCGCAAAACGGGTGAGAAAAAAGAAATGCCACTGGTAGACGGTGCGAATTTTATCATCCACGCGCTTAGCGAAGCCGGAGCCATCTAGCATGGTGTTTACCGCTACTGAGCGAATGATTGCCTGGCGCTATATTCGTTCGCGCAGTACGGATGGCTTTATCTCGCTCACCAGTTGGCTGGCTGTGATCGGTATGGTCATGGGGGTTGCGACGCTGATTTTAGTCACCTCGCTAATGAACGGTATTCAGCATGAAATGCGCGCTCAGCTGCTGGGGATTGGTGGGCATATTTCCATTACGCCGCTTGCGCGGGGTCTAAGCAACTACGCGCCGCTTTCTGAGCAGCTTTCGACGTTAAACGGTGTGACGCACGTCTATCCGAAAATTGAAGGTCAGGTGATGGCGAGCGCAAACGGTATTGCACGCGGCGCGCAAGTAATGGCGTTTCGTGATGACGATATTACGCGTCATCCGCTCATCGCCGAGCGCATGGTGGATGGAACGATTCAGAACATGCTGGAGTCTGACGGCGTGTTGATTGGGCAGGGCATCGCTGATGCGATGGGGCTTGGTATCGGCTCAAGACTACAGCTAATCTCGCCGCAAGGCCATAGCACCATTGCTGGCATGGTGCCGCGCATGCGCAGTGTGGTGGTGGCGGGTATTTTTAAGCTGGGCATGCACGCCTACGACAGTAGCCTGATGATCATGCCGTTTTCATCTGCGCAGAATTTCTTTTTGCTCAGCGCTAATGATGCGGTGAGCGGCCTTGATATTATGCTCAGTGATAGCGACCAATCGGCAGATGCTGCGCGCAGCATGCTTTCACTTCTGCCGCCTTCCACCCGCATTGCGGATTGGCAGCAAACGAATCAGGGGGTGTTTGCTGCACTCACTATTCAGCGCAACGTGATGGTGATTATTCTAACCCTGATTATTCTGGTAGCGGCCTTTACCATCGTTGCCTGTTTGGTGATGCTGGTAAAAGAAAAGCGCAGCGACATTGCTATTTTGCGCACGCTGGGCGCGACGCGTACCAGTATTTTGCGTATCTTCATGCTGGCAGGCATTACGCTTGGTGCGGCAGGATCGCTGGTTGGTGTGGGTCTCGGCATGGTGATGGCGCGCTATTTAGAAACGATTCGCGTGGCGCTCGAGGCCATCACCGGACAATCGCTGCTGCCGGAAAATATCTATTTCCTCTCCACGCTGCCTACTAAAACGGATCCGTCGCAGGTGGTGCTGGTGTTGATCTGTGCGCTGATGTTATCGCTGCTGGCGACACTCTATCCGGCGCTGAAAGCGGCGCGCATGCATCCGGTGGAGGCGCTGAAACATGACTAAGCCGCTTCTTCACGCTAGCCATCTGGCAAAATCCTATCCCCATCCATCGGGGGCGCTGGAAGTCTTGCGCGATGTATCCCTCACGCTCAATGAGGGCGAAACCGTCGCGCTCATTGGCCCGTCAGGCTCTGGTAAATCTACTCTGCTGCACGTGCTGGGCTTGCTTGATACGGCCAGTAGCGGCAGCCTAACGCACTGGGGCGCAGATTCTACCACGCTTACGGACAATGCGCGCACGCAGATTCGTTTACGCAAGATGGGTTTTGTCTATCAGGCGCATCACTTAATGGCAGAACTAACAGCCGAAGAAAATGCAGCCATGCCGCTCCTGCTGCAAGGCGTTAGCCGCAAACAAGCGCTCGCGCGCAGCCGCGAGATGTTGGAGCGCGTAGGACTCAGCGCACGCGCGCGTCATTTTCCATCGCAGCTTTCCGGCGGGGAAGCCCAGCGCGTCGCCATTGCACGGGCGCTGGTGCATAAGCCGGCGCTACTGCTGGCCGATGAGCCCACAGGCAATCTTGATCCTGAAAATGCACGGCGCGTGCTTGAAATGATGCTGAGCGCATGCCGCGACCACGCAACGGCAGCGCTGATTGTGACCCATAGCCACGATGTGGCCAGCGCCATGAACCGTGTACTAAAAATGCACAATGCAAGTGTGGTAGCAGCATGACGCGCTTTGTGCATTTGCGCCTGCACAGCGCCTATTCATTGCTACGCGGTGCCATCAAAATTCCAACTGCACTTAAGCTCGCCGCGCAGGACGAAATGCCCGCCCTGGCGATGAGCGATCATGATAATTTATTCGGATCGCTGGAATTTTCTCAAGGCGCTCTCAAAGCGGGTATCCAGCCAATTATCGGCTATACCGCCTCGCTTGTTCCGTGGGGGCAAGAAGCTACTGGCCGTAGTAACGAGCGGCTGTGCCCGGATACATTGGTGCTCTACGCCAAGAATGAAACGGGTTACCAGAACCTATTGAAGCTGGCGAGCAAGGCCTATACCAACCCTGCACAAAATGAAGCGCCGCTTCTTAGCTACGAAGACGTATTTGCGCATCAAGAAGGCGTGATGGTGCTGACAGGTGGGGCAGAAGGCGGTGTGTGTAAGCTGCTCTACAGCCAGCGTCACGCGCAGGCCGAAGCACTACTTACCGCCCTGCATGATGCGTTCGAAGACCGGCTGTATGTTGAAATTTGTCGCCATCAGCATCCGGTGGAACTTGCCACCGAACGCGCACTGATTGACCTTGCCACCGCGAAACATTTACCGCTGATTGCCACCAATCATATTTATTTTCCCGATGAGTCCTATTTCGAGGCGCATGACGCATTACGCTGCGTAGCGCTGGGACGTTATACCAGCGAAGAAAACCGCCCGAAACTTAGTGCGCATTACCGTTTCAAAACCACCGAGGAAATGATTCAGCTATTTCGTGATCTGCCGGATGCTACCGAAAACACCTGGCATTTTGCGCAGCGCTGCCATGCGTTTTCGCCACGCCGCGAGCCGATATTACCCGGCTTTCGCATGGTTGATGAGCAAGGGCAGGTGCTCACCGAATCAGACGCACTTAGGATCAAAGCGCTGGAGGGCTTAGAAAAACGCCTGCGCGAATATGTGTTCACAGAGTCCATGAGTGAAGATGAAAAGCTCAAACTACGCGCGCAGTATACTGAGCGCTTAGAGTTCGAACTTGACGTGATCATCACCATGAAATTTCCGGGCTATTTTCTCATCGTTTCTGACTTCATGGTATGGGCGAAAGAAAACGGAATTCCGCTAGGGCCAGGGCGGGGTTCGGGGGCAGGCTCGCTAGTGGCGTGGTCGCTGTTTATCACCAACCTTGATCCGATTGCCTACGGCCTGATTTTTGAGCGTTTCCTCAATCCTGAGCGCGTGTCGATGCCCGATTTTGATATCGATTTTTGTCAGGATCGCCGCGACGAAGTCATCCGTTACGTGCAGAAAAAATACGGCGATGATCATGTTGCGCAAATTATTACTTTCGGAAAACTTCAGGCACGTGCCGTGCTGCGCGATGTTGGGCGCGTGCTGCAAATGCCCTATTCGCAGGTAGATCGAATCTGTAAATTAGTGCCGAATAATCCGGCAAATCCGGTCACGCTTGAGCAGGCCATTGATCTTGAGCCGATGCTTAAAGAAGCGATCCAGTCGGATGAAACTACCGCAAAATTGGTGTCGCTTTCCCTCAAACTCGAGGGGCTGTACCGCCATGCCTCCACCCACGCGGCGGGGGTGGTGATTGCCGATAGGCCGCTTGAAGAGCTGGTGCCGCTATATCAAGACCCCAAATCGGATTTGCTGGTGGTGCAATACTCCATGAAATACGCTGAAGAAGCGGGGTTGGTGAAGTTCGATTTTCTCGGCTTAAAAACGCTTAGCGTCATTCAACAAGCCGTGGATATGCTAGCATCGCGCGGGGTGAATGTTGCGATTGATCACATCCCTTTGAAGGATGAAAAAACCTATCAGCTACTTGCGCGCGCACAAACGCTGGGTGTGTTCCAGTTTGAATCTGCTGGCATGCAGGGGGCGCTGCGCGAGTTAAAACCTGACTGTATTGAAGATTTAATCGCGCTGGGTGCGCTCTACCGCCCCGGGCCGATGGAAAATATTCCCACCTACATTGCGCGCAAACATGGCCGCGAGCGGGTGGATACGCTGCATCCCATGCTTAAAGAAGTGCTCGCCGAAACGTACGGCGTCATTATTTATCAGGAGCAGGTGCAGAAAATTGCGCAGGTCATGGCTGGCTACACGCTTGGCTCCGCAGATTTACTGCGCCGTGCGATGGGTAAAAAAATTAAAGCCGAGATGGATGCGCAGCGCGCTATTTTTACTGAAGGTGCTAAGAAAAATGGCGTTGATCCGCAGCAGGCCAGCAATATTTTCGATCTGGTGGCTAAATTTGCGGGCTACGGATTTAATAAATCGCACGCTGCAGCCTATGCGGTGGTGGCCTATCAAACCGCCTATTTGAAGGCGAATTATCCGGTGGAATTTATCGCGGCCTCGATGAATTACGAGCTAAACGCGACCGATAAACTCAGTCAGTTTGTACAAGAAGCGCAGAAGTTCGGCATTCAGATTTTGCCGCCTGACATGAACCGCTCTCAAGTGCTCTTTAGCGTGGAAGCGCTCGCGGATGGGCAGCTTGCCATTCGCTACGGTCTGTCGGCCGTGAAGAATGTTGGCCCTCAAGCGATGGAAATGATTGTGGCGGAGCGCAATGCGGCAGGTGCATTCTCCAGCATTCATGATATGGCGCGACGTGTGCACGCGCAGGCGCTGAATAAACGTCAGCTTGAACATTTGGTTATGGCGGGCGCCTTTGACAGCATGCATGCTAACCGCGCCTCTGTTTTTGCATCGCTCGATGCGATGAGCGCGCTGGCCAGTGCTGCAACGCAGGAAAAAAACAGCGCGCAGGTGAGCTTGTTTGAAATCGCCAGTGCACCTTCAACTGCAAGTTCTGATGCGCTAAAACCTGCCACTGCCTGGAATAAACTTGAGGCCTTAAATAAAGAATTTCAGGCGTTGGGATTTTACCTCTCCGCGCATCCGATGCAGGATTACGCCGCTGCGCTTAGCGCCTTGGCGGTAACGAAATCTTCCCGCATTACTGAGAAACTTACCAGTCAATACGGGCCGATTAAGTTGGCTGGCATTGTGCAGTCGAGTAAAATTAAAGCCTCGCAGCGTGGGCGTTTTGCCTTCGTACAACTCTCCGATGCAGAAGGTGGCTTTGAGGTTTCGATTTTCGATGAGCAGCTTTTAAGCAGCTCCCACGCGCTGCTGGAAGAAGGCGCTGCGGTCTATATTGAAGGCGAGGGTAAAAAAGATGAACAAGGGCAGCGCCTGATCGCACGGCGCATTCGCCCACTTGCTGACGCTATGGAATCAGCGCAAATTCGCAGCTTAGAAGTGCATCTCGATGAGCATGCGGACATCGCGGCATTCAAGCGCACGCTGGGAAGCAGTGCTGCAAGCGGTACGAAGGTGAAAGTGACATTAGCCCTGGGTAGCGGCACAGCGCAATTTGAACTTGCAGGATTTTACGCCGTCAGTCAGCAACGTGTGCTTGCACTAAAAGAACTGCCGATACATCAGTTGAAAGCGGCTTAAACGCAGCACTACAGCGCTTCAAGGGCAGCGCTGTCTATGCCCAGTGCTTGGCAGATACCCCGCGCTTTAGCGATGGTTTCTGCCCATTCATCCTCGGCGATCGAATCCGCAACAATGCCGCCGCCAACCTGAAATTCAAACTGTTCCGCGCTCAGTAGTAACGTGCGAATCACAACCGATAGTTCGCAGCTTTGCCCAGCGCCGAGCCAGCCAATCGCACCGCTGTAAAGCCCGCGCTCGTTGGGCTCTACCTCTGCACACCAGTTCATCGCCGCGATCTTGGGTGCTCCCGTCATAGATCCGGGAGGAAAGAGCGCGCGCATCATTTCGCCGTGCGTGATAGACTGCTTCAGCCTGCCTTCCACGCGCGAGATTAAATGATGAATGGTGGCGTAGCTATACAGCTTAGCACGCTCGCTCACCTTTACGCTTTCCGGCTCACAAATCCGCGCGAGGTCATTGCGCATCAGATCTACAATCATAAGGTTT
>JALHRI010000065.1 GCA_022841525.1 Alphaproteobacteria bacterium
GGCAAAGAATTTGCGAAAAAGCCTTTATATGTAGTCACTTGGATGGTTCTATAGGTGTCTGTAGGAATGTGTGGAAAAATCATTTTGTTCGACTTAAAATCTGTTTCGAGTAATCGAGTACCGGTTCGATTCCGGTCGAGAGCACCATCCGCTTTCGCTAATTTTTGGCAAAGCCAAAAATTTAGCTACAGCGCGACTGCGCTGGAGCGTACGAAACGGATGCCGCGCTGTAGAGAGTGAAGCGAGCGAAAGCGGGCTTTATGAAATATGTCTATGTACTTCAAAGCGAAATAGAGCCTGACAGGTATTACACCGGCTCAACCACTGACTTGAAGCGGCGCTACAAAGAGCATAATGCAGGCAAATCAATCCACACTAACAAGTACCGTCCATGGAAATTAAAAATGTATCTTGCGTTTGATGATGACCAAAAAGCCGATGCATTTGAGGCGTTTCTAAAGACAGGAAACGGTAGAATATTTGCCAAGAAGCATTTTTGAGATACAGCTCGAGTCCGCTTTAGTCAAAGACTTGGCTCTGGTTCTAAATTTCGGTGAGCGATTCGCACCCATTTATATTGATTGAGGCGTGAATCTTTAGATTTCAATAAGATGGGCGGTTCTAACATCGAATGCACCTCTTATGCTGCCACCATTTCTATATAAATATTATATTACAACATATTAAGTGATTGGCTTTATAATAGGTCACCATAAACTTTACAATAGCATTCAAAAAACTTTACAATAGACCCTGATCTACTTTACAATAGGCAGTACAAAACTTGATAATAAATTTTTTTGTATTTATGGCGCGTTATGACCAGCAATATTAAAGATTATATCCTCCGACATGCGGAACATAATCCTAGCGGCATCACGGCTGAGACAATGCGCAAATTTTCTCTTAGCCGCCCTGCAGTCTTACACTACATCAACCAAGCTATAGGAGAAGGTTTGCTAACAGCCGAAGGAACTACACGAGCACGGCGTTACAGGCTTAAAAACATAGTCGAATTACGTTTTTCAATAGAATTGTTTCCGGAAACAGAAAGCGCTGTTTGGAGATGCCGTGTATTTCCACATTTAAAATTGCCGAAAAATGTACTTAATATTTGTGAGCATGGCTTCACTGAAATGCTCAATAACGCTATTGATCATTCTGAAGATAAAAATGCTTATATATACATAAGTCAAAACTACGCGAGCGTTGAATTTTTTATCATAGATCGTGGCATAGGGATTTTTGAAAAAATACAGAAAGCTCGGGGGTTACAAACCCCTCAGGAAGCTTTATTGGAACTTTCAAAAGGTAAATTAACAACGTATCCATCAAGGCACGCGGGTGAAGGTATTTATTTTACATCTCGTATGTTTGATCGTTTCGTTATTCGCTCCGGTAGGCTTTCCTATCAACGTCTGCGTGAAGAAGATGATGATTGGTTAATTGAGATGGAAGAACGACGTTCCGGGTTCAGAAAAGGCACCCTTGTTTATATGCAAATATCAACAGATGCGAACTGGTCTACCAAAGAAATTTTTGATAAATACCAAGACGACAATCTTCGTTTTCGTAAAACGCATGTTCCTATCGCCCTCGCACGCGAACCTGGTCAGCAGCTGGTGTCACGTTCTCAGGCAAAACGGATATTAGCACGCTTAGAGCAATTTACTGAAGTATTGCTGGATTTCAAAGGAGTAGACGAAATAGGACAGGGTTTTGCAGACGAAATATTTCGTATTTTCCCGGAGACACACCCCGAGATTCCGCTTATTGCAATTAATAAAAGTCCAGCCATAGATCGCATGATTGCCTTTGTAAAAGCTAACGCACCAACTTTGCCACCTTCGCTAATTGATAAAAATTAGCCGACCTATTATATTGAATAATCCAATCTTTCAAAATAGCTATAAACTCCAGAATCCGGTTCAAACTAGTGCACCTTCACTTTCGCTCGCTTCAGTCTCTGCTGCACTGGAGAGTACGAAACAGATGAGATCTAAGCCGCGGATTGTAGGCTGCGGCGCTGTTTGCTTTTCAGCGAGCGTTTGACCTGCGCGATGAAATCGCGCCCCTGCATGCGCGCGAGCAGTTCGCGCTCGTGCAGTTCAAATAGCGGGCTTTGCTCCAGCGCGGCGCGTTGTTCGCTAAGCAGGCCGATCAGCTGCTCGCAGCGTGCGAGTTTTTCCGCCAGCATCATGCCCGCATCTTCGTATTGCGCGCTGGAGCTCAGCGAATGTTCCAGCTCAAGGCGGGTGAGGGCGGCAAGATCTTGCCTGGCGTAGGCATCGTTCACCGCTTGCATCACCGCGTGCTGCGCGCTGCCCTGCGGGGTGCGATCCGGATGGAATTGTTTCGCCAGTGTGCGGTAACTGGTTTTTAAGTGGCGCGCACGCGCGGCGCGCTGATGTTCCAGATCAGAAAAATCATTCGCCAGCGGCGCTGCCTCAAGCCTGGAAACAGAGGCGGTGGTGAGTTGTTCCATCTCCGCCATGGCGGCGAAATAACGGGCGGAAAACGCACTCACCGTATCTTCCAGCGTGATCAGCGCGCGCAGATTTTCCTCAAGCGTCTTAAGGCGCAGACTTAGCATCATGCGCAGCTGCAGACATTCCAGCGCCTGCGCTTTCGCTGCAAGTTTGCTGGGTGCAGAAGGGTTGGCAGATTCCATGGGCGCATGCATAGCATGATGGGAATATGTTGGCCAGCGTGTCGTTGGATTCGTCTACAATAGACGCTCAGGCGGCAAGTGCACCGTGACGCGTGTGCCGACCCCCACCGTTGAGGTCAGCGTGAACGTGCCGCCATGCAGTTCGGTGAACATTTTGCATAAGGGAAGGCCAAGCCCCGTGCCCTCGTGCGAGCGGCCACGATGTACCTGACCAAACACCGAAAGCGCGGTGGGAATATCTTTTTCGGCAATGCCGATCCCGCTATCGGCGACCGTAATATCGATCCCGCCTGCGCCCTGTTGCAGCAGCGATGCGCCGATCATAATATGCCCATGTTCGGGCGTGAACTTAATCGCATTCGAGATCAGGTTGATGAGAATCTGGCGTAGTTTGCGCTTATCGGCCTTCAAATCTGGCAGGCCTGCGGCCAGCTCAACTTTCAGCTCGATATGTTTGGCTTTGGCTTTCTCTGCCATCATGCGCACGCATTCATTCACGGTGGCTTCCAGCGACAGCGGCTCTTCATACAGCTCCAGCTTGCCGGCTTCGCCTTTGGAAAACTCAAGAATATCGCTGATCAGCTGCAGCAAATGCGATCCGCAGAGATTAATATCCTGCACGCGTTCTTTCTGTTGATCGCTCAGCGCGCCGAAATAGCCAGCGTTTAACATTTCTGAAAAGCCGATAATCGCATTCAGCGGGGTGCGCAGTTCATGGCTCATGTTGGCGAGGAACTCTGACTTGGCCTGCGATGCTAAAATCGCGGCGGATTCTGATGCTTCAACGCGCATGATCTGGCGCGCCATGGTGAGCGCGAAGAACGACAGTACCGAGCCAAAGAGAATAAAAATCGCGAGGTAGCTGATGTCTTTCAGGCGGCCATCGCGCCAGTTGGAGAGGAATTGTTTTTCGCCCACCACAATGCCACTAATGATGGGGATGTTTTTAAGCTGCATGTGCGAGAAGAGTAAAATGCGATCCTCAATGCGCACGGCCTGGGTCACCATTTTGCCGCTGGGTGTTTGACGCGCCGAGCCGATCATATGCGACAAGATGGCCTGCGGCTCTTCCCACTCTTTCATCACCCGCGAGGGGCCGGAAAATAACAGCCGTCCGCTAGGCTGCATCAGCACCAGAATGCGTTCAGAACCCAGGTCAATCGAGCGGAAAAAGCGCGAGAAATAGGTAGGATTAATCAGCGCGGTCACGGTGCCATCGAACTCGCCATCCACCGCATTGACGCGGCGGCTGAAGGCTAAAAGCGTGGTGCCGCCTGAGCCCGTGAGCGTGCTGCTGATTTCCACCATCCGCTCAGGATTATCGCGCAGTTCACGGAAGCTGCGGTCGTCTTTGAGTGAGCGCAGGCGGGTCAGCACGTCGTGCGCTTCGGGCTTGGCGGCGGCGATGGTCACGTCGCCTTCAGCATTGGTCAGCATCAGCGCCGTTATTTGCGGGCTTTCTTCGACCCACATGCGGAAATTATTCTCCACATCGCGCGGCAGCGTGCCGCCAAATAGCTGGTTGAAATATTGCCGCTCCACCGCGCGGCGCAACGTCACATCCACCGATAAAAAGGTCAACTGCACCTGATCGGCCAGAATACGGCTGAGGCGCGCGGCATCTTTTTTACCTTCTTCCAGCGCTTTGTCGTAGGCACGGCTGGCCTGATAGCCGACAAAAATACAAAACAGCAGAATGATCAACGCCGAAAAGGCAATCAGCGTCTTGACCTTGGGAATAGCGCGCTGCGAGGCGCCGCTGCCCGAAGGCACAGCCTGCCCCCTCGCCGCAGCGGGGGCGATCTCTGGCCTTATGGATGGCCGAGTGGGCGATATATTCGGTGCGGGCACGGCGGCTCCTGGTTGCTCATGCTAGTTCTACTGCCCAAACGCTAAGAAATAGTTAGCGCCGCGAGGTTTCTTGCTGAAGGATGCATTTTGCCCTCGGCTGTGGCTTTGTTGTTTTAGTGTAATAATTTACGCAATTTGATCAAAACTTAACGATTTATTAATAAATCAACTTGCCTGGATCAATCGTTTTGTGTATTTATTGGTGCATTATTGTAGCGCGACAAAGGTTCGACACTGTCACACAGCCGTCACAAAACGGTAGTATGGTAGGATTAGGCGAACTGAATGGTCGAATTATATTGGGAGTTGGCGCGCCTTCGCGCATTCTTTCCAATAAGAGTGCGGGTTAACGATTTAGTAAGTTCTCAGCGCTATAGCTGAAGAGACATTAGGAGATTTTATGGCTGAGCAATATCTGATTTACACCGTGAACCCCCCAACGGACGGCAAAACGGATACGGTCGGTTCTTTTGCTCAGAAAATCATCCAAGAGCATCTGGCGGCGGAGCTAAGCCGGGAACAGCTGCTTGCCTTGATGCGCGGTACCACAAGCAAAGCGGGTGGGCGTTATAATCATCCTAACTTCGAGGCATTTCTAAATGCAGAAACAGGTGTTGGGGGCACTAGCCGGTTAAGTAATTTACTAGCTGATCCGAAAAAACTTAATGACCATGATCTTAGTTTATTAGTCCAGAACTGGCTTGTGTACCGCAACGATATTGAGGTGGTTGAGCGGGGCAAAGATCCGTGCGTCATTATCGATGCGCGTATTTTCGTAGGAGATAAGCTGGAATACCCAACGAAACAGCCAATTACGTCAATCTTTCAGGTGGCGGGTGTGCCTTGCGATAACCCCGAACCAGTACCCCCTGCAGCGCAGCTTTCTGTTGCGCCAGATGCGCCACCGCCACTGCTAGTACAAGAGATCCCCGTGACCATGCTGGCGCGGCGCACTGAAAACGAGATGACGCGCCTGCAAAATACAGGTCAGGTTGACTTCCTCATGCAGATGTACGGTCACCTGCCGCAACGTGCTTCCGCGCATGGCGGTACGATTCTGCCGGAATGGGAAGGCAACCTCAACATGCTGTCGCTGCTCAAACGGCGCGGTCAGGTAACCCAAACGCTCAACCATGCCTTCTACACGAAAGAAGAGCAGTATAAGCCGGGTCGCAAAGTAGCGTTTAACGGCGTACAAGACGGGCAGCTCATCATTACCGGTGATACCGGTAATGGCCTGAAAGTGGAAACTGCCCCCAGCACACGTGAAGTCTTCGATGATAGCGGAAGAGCGCTGCCATTTACCGATGGCTCGGATGTCACCGCGACAATTTCTGGCCGTGCGAAGCGTAACCCCAATGACCGCTCAATGTTCACGGAACAAAAAACTGCCCGTGCCGATTTTGGCGAGATTGAGCACGACGCAATTCCGATGTTCACCGTTTATAATCTGGTGGAAGACGAGCGCGCGGCTCTGATCAAGCAATTTGAGAGTCCAGCGACGCCCGCAGATCAAAAAGCAGTGTTGGCAGATCGCATTCTGCAAATGGAATACCGCCAATTGCTGAACCCGCTCGTATGGTCGGTTGAACAAACCGATGGTATTCGCAGTAAGCCGCAAGTCATCGCCGATATTCAGGCGTTTAAGGCTAACCTGGAGCAAAGTGGTCTGGATACGGCTCAAGCTGCACTCCTGCGTGATCGCTTTAATCACGATGCGATTTATGCGCAGCCTTCTGCTTATCTGGCGAACGCAATTGGCAATAGACAGGGCGATCTTACCAACGCATTTTTGAACTATGACGGCCTGACGCCGCGCATGTACGCCTATATTGAAGAAACGGATGGCGAGCGCTTAGCGCGCCTTGGTAAAGACCCCCGTACCAGTCGCAATCGTGATGAGCAATTTGTGCTCAACGGTGAAAAAGATGGCAACGGTTTTGGCTGGGGCGGTCAGCACGAAAACAGTGATGATACGCTAGATGCGCGTCGTGCAGAAGCCCGTGCTGCTGCAGATACATATTTGCGAGGCGCATTGCACCATGCGTCGCGTACGCCAGAGGCTTCTGAGATTGCCCGCGCCACCGGCTTGAGCAGTATTAACCAGAATCCTGGTTTGGCACAAATAGGTGCGGCTCAGCCGACTCGTTTGCAGGCAGAACGCGATACTTCGCCACTGCAAAGCAATGCGGGTCAGAGCATAGGTGAGCAGCGCCAGTTCATGCAATTAGTGGCGACCAATCCTGAGGTGCGCCGCGCCTTTGTAGCGAAAATGGCCGCGGATCCGGTGCTGGCCGAAAATTTCCTGCAAGCGGTGCGCAGCACCACGCGTGATGTGGGGTTATTCGGCTCGTCGCTCGGTGGTGAAAATCAGTATCGGTCGGTAGGTTTCAAAAGTGACCGCGAAGCAGACAAACAGGCGGATGCGCTGGCGCAGGCTTTGGGCATGAATCCGAAAGATTTGCGCGTGACTACCGGATTCAACCCGTTCGCACGCGGCATTGCTGCGGCCCTCGCTTCGCACGGCCAGTTCTGGGCAGCGGCGGCACTTTCGGCGCCACGCGCTGCTGGGATTGATCCTACCATCGGGATTGATCACCGCGACGCGATTGGTGAGGAATGGCTGAAGGCCTTTCAAGGCAATCCTAATGCAGCCAAGATTGACCAGCTGATTGCAGATTATGCGAAGCGTTTTGGTGAATCACCCAATACCGATTATGTCGGTCATATCACCACGGCACTGGAAGAACATGCGGATCAGAAGACGCCGCACTATGGTGCCTTGCGCGATGCGACGGATCAGGCAATAGGACGGCCAGGCTTCTTCAATTACATGGTGGCCAATAACCGTCGTGGGCAGGAGCGCAACTATCAGGAAATTCCGGCAGCGCTGGTGGGTGAAGGGGTGCGTCGTCAAGAGGATGCAGCGCAAAACCAGTTTGTACAATTAACGCAAGATGAAGTTTTAAAGCGCGCAAGGCTAGCTGCTCAAGGGGTAACACTTCCAACCATCGCTCAGAACGGCAATGTTCGTCCGGGTGCGATTCCGGTCGTGCTACCTACCGAGACGTTAGAGCGCAGTGTTGATATTTTCACCAATCCGAACGTGGGCTTGCAGCAAAAATTGGCGCAACTGACGGTCAATCCGGATGCTGGGCGTTACAGCCAGACCGATATTAATAATAATCTCTCGGTACTGTTGTCGCGCACCTTGCCGCAGCTTCATGCCGT
>JALHRI010000066.1 GCA_022841525.1 Alphaproteobacteria bacterium
TTCCAGCTTCGCCAGCACCGTGGCTTTGGTGTTATAATGTGCACTCAGTTTTGGCAGACGCACCAGCGGCGTGCCGCCAATGGTTTCCATGATATTATCGTAAATACGCCCGCGCGGTGCGGCCAAATGTTCAGAAGCTTTGCGCATACTTAGCCTTTCGTTCCGGTGGAGCCAAAGCCGCCTTCGCCGCGCGCGGAGGTTGGCAGTTCCAGTACTTCGGAAAAACTGGCGCGCGTGTAGGGCGCAATCACCATCTGCGCGATGCGCATGCCCGGCTCAATAGTGAAATTTTCTGCGCCGTGATTAATGAGAATAATGCCGACTTCGCCCCTATAATCGGCATCAATCGTGCCTGGCGTGTTTACAAGCGAAATGCCGTGCTTCAGTGCCAGCCCAGAGCGCGGGCGAATCTGTGCCTCGTAGCCTTCCGGCAGCGCGATGGCAAGACCAGTGGGAATCAGCGCGCGTTCGCCAGGTTTCAGGGTTTTGGGTTCCGAAATAGCAGCCATTAAATCAAGCCCAGCGCTTTGCTCGGTGGCATATTCCGGCAGTGGTAAATGCTTGCCGTGGGGTAGGCGGGTGATGGAAACGGTAACGGTCATGGCAGTGTTCCTTGTGGGTGAGTGGCCGTAGCATAAAGCGCGCCCGCTCAAAGGGCAAGGGGTGAGGAATGGTGCGCGGCAGAAATACTTCTCCCCGTGGGGGGGCTTGCCGCGCCGAAGCTCGCAGAGCGTAGGCGGGTGGGGGTATTCGGATAAGCTGTTTGCACAGGGTACACGATACGGCGCTATAGAGTGCGTCTTTATCATGTCCCCAGTTCTTGTTCCTTGCGCCATCTGCCACCGTCACAAAAACTTCATATAAAGTTAATTGAATTTAATCGGGGTGGGGGTAAGTTGAGACCTCGCAAAAGGGAGATTTTTATGAATAACGAGCAACCAGTAGATAAAAATAAACGTGTAATTTTTTACATTATTTTAACTGCAGTTGGCATTTATTCGGCTCAAAAAATTGGTGCTGAATTGGGCCATTTTAATGATGGTGATTTTATTGCGGCGCGCTCTGGATTAGATAAGCACATCGATCTTACTCAAACATCACCACTTCAGCAGATTGATTTTGTAAAATTATACAAGCAACTAAAAGATTTTGGAGATTTGGCGGGCGTGCAATTTAAAATAGAGAAATGCTCCCCCACCCTTAAAACTAACAATGCCATTTCTTATACTTTCACTATGAGAGACGGCTCGCAGCAAGTATGCAGCTTTAACCTGAGTGAAGAAGATTTGAACACGCTAATGCAGCGGTTGGAAGGTGGTGAGACGTCTGCTTCATTGCTGAACGATGCTCAAGGTATGATCAAGTCTGGTGCAATTAGTGATATTCAGGTGAATAACAAAGCCTTTGTTAATCTGCTTGGCTACCCACCCAAAGTTGATGCCGTGGCCATGAACGGTGTGAATGTTACGAATCATTACGGCACCGTTGCGCTGCCTAAAACGCTTGGTGTTAGTAAATAAGCCCATTGGGGCAGTGCAGGGAACAAAAAAAGGGGACATGATAAAGCGTAGCGCATCGTGTCCCACGCGCAGACAGACTATCCGAAAAGTTCTGAGCACCCCCTCAAAAATGCAAGCATTTTTGATCCCCCGTGAGCGGAGGATGGTAAGATAGGTTGAGGTGTTTACGCCTTCTTCCGCGTTGATTTTTTCTTGGGTGCTTGCGATTCAAAAAACTCCGCGATGCGCGAAACGATCGCCTCGGCAACGGCGGTTTTGCTTAGGCGCGGGAAGGACTCTGCCGAGCCTTCACGGAAAATAATAATCTCGTTGCTATCGGCACCGAAGACGTCATCGGCAACATTATTGCCGATGATCCAATCCGCGCCTTTGGTTTCACGCTTATGCGCCGCGTGTTTTTCCAAATTTTCGGTTTCTGCGGCAAAGCCAATCACCAAAGCGGGGCGCTGCTTGTGTAAGCCAATACTGGCCAGAATATCTTTTGTGGGCAGCAGTTCCAGCGTCAGCTTGCTGCGCGCGCCGTGCTTTTTAATTTTATGCGGCGCAATGTGCGAGGCGCGCCAGTCAGCCACGGCGGCAGCGCCTACAAACATATCTGCCGGAAGGCAGGCATGCACGGCTTCATACATACTCTCTGAGGTGGTGGCGCGAATCAGGGTCACGCCCTCAGGGGTGGGAAGAGTGACGTTGCCACATATCAGGCTGACGCGCGCCCCCGCAGCGGCAAGCGCAGCGGCAATGGCGTGACCTTGCTTGCCGGAGGATTTATTACCCAGATAGCGCACCGGATCGACCGGTTCATGCGTCGGGCCGCTGGTGACGATGGCGTGCTTGCCCGCCAGCGGCAAATGCGCATGCTGACCAGCAAAAAGATGTTCAACCACCTCTTCAGGCTCCATCATTCGGCCGATACCGAATTCGCCGCAGGCCATGTCGCCCTCGGTGGGCTCTAAAATCGTGATGCCATCTGCACGTAGCTGCGCGATATTGCGCTTTGTGGCCGGATGTTCCCACATTTTATGATTCATTGCCGGTGCGATCACGACCGGTTTGTTGGTAGCAAGCAGCGCAGTGGTGGCTAAATCACCGCAGGCGCCTTGCGCCATCTGGGCGATGATATTGGCGCTGGCGGGCGCCACCAAAATCATGTCCGCACTGCGTGATAGCTCGATGTGCCCCATTTCCACTTCATCGGTGAGGGAAAATAAATCGCTGTAGGTTTTCGTGCCCGTCAGCGATGAGACGGCGAGCGGTGTAATGAACTCCGCGCCGCCACGTGTTAAAATCGTGGTGACGCTCACGCTGCGTGCGCGCAGCAGGCGAATCAGCTCCAGCGATTTATACGCCGCGATCGAGCCGGAAATAATCAACAGTAGTGAGCGTGGTTGCATAGCGATGATCTAGCAAAGTTTACGCGCGCTGACTATTTCAAAATCGTGATGTGCCCCATCTTACGGCCGGGGCGCGATTCGGATTTGCCATACAGGTGGATGTGCGCGTTGGGGGTGGTGGCATAATGCTGCCAGGAAAGCCATTCATCGCCCAGTAAATTGAGCATTTCTGAGGGATGCAGCACCGATGGCGTGGCGAGTTTCCAGCCGCAAATCGCGCGGATATGCTGTTCAAACTGGCTGGTGGCGCAGCCTTCAATCGTCCAATGTCCGGAATTATGCGGGCGTGGCGCGAGTTCATTGACCAGCAGCCCATCTGGCGTGACAAACATTTCCACCGCGAGCAGGCCAATCACATCCAGCTTTTCTGCCAAAGTTTTTCCAATGCGCACCGCTTGCTCCTGATACTGCCCAGCATCGGGCGAGGGGGCGATGGTTTTGTGCAGCACATGGTTGGTGTGAATGTTTTGCACCATGGGGAAACACTGCATTTCGCCGCTAATATCGCGCGCGACAATGATGGAAGCTTCCGCACTAAACGGAATAAATTTTTCCAGCACACACTCGCTGTAGCCGAGTTTTTGCCAGGCTTCCTCGGCATTCTCAGGCGTATTGATCATGGCCTGACCTTTGCCGTCATAGCCTAGTTCGCAGGTTTTAAGCACGGCTGGCGTGCCGATTTTTTCCAGTGCCGCGCGCAGTGTTTCTGGCGAACTCACATGGGCGTAGGGCGCGGTGGCAATCCCGCTTGCTGTAATAAAATCTTTCTCGCGCAGGCGGTGACAGGTAATAAACAGCACATCCGGCTTGGGGCGCACAGGTACAATCCCTGCGAGCATATTCAGTGTCGATGCGGGGATGTTTTCAAATTCAAATGTGACCACATCGACCCGCTGCGCAAAATCTCGCAGGGCGTTGGTATCCTGGTAGGCGCCAATGGTGGTGAGTGTCGCCACATGCGATGCGGGCGAGTCCCGCTCAGGGGTAAAAATATGGGTTTTATAGCCCATGGCGGCGGCGGCAAGCGCCAGCATTCTCCCAAGCTGGCCACCACCGACGATGCCAATCACGCTACCGGGGGCGATCATCTGGCTCATGCGCTGGCCTTGGGCGAAAGGGGAACGCTGGATGTTTGTTTTTCACGAAAAGCACGTAGTTTTTTACTTAAAGCCGCATCCGAAAGTGCGAGTATGCTGATCGCATGCAGCGCGGCATTGGCTGCGCCGTGCTCGCCAATGGCAAAGGTGGCTACCGGAATGCCTCTGGGCATTTGTACGATGGAATGCAGTGCATCGACACCGCCAAGAACAGTGGAAGGCACCGGCACGCCCAGCACAGGCAGGTGGGTGAGGGCTGCGGTCATGCCCGGTAAATGGGCAGCACCCCCCGCACCGGCGATAATGATGCGTATGCCGCGCCCAGCAGCTTTATCGGCAAATTCTACCAGTCGTTTCGGAGTACGGTGCGCCGAGACAATCTTCACCTCATGCGCCACCGCGAAGGATTTCAGCAAAGCGCTTGCAGCCTGCATCACCGGCCAATCGGACTGGCTGCCCATAATAATGGAAACGACTGCAGTGCTTGAGGATTTCGCCACAGTTTTTTTCGGCGATGTTGGCGATGAAAGTTTGCGCATGTTGATGCCTCGTACGTCGAGTGAGGGCGGGTTATACACAGCGCAAACGGGGCGGTCAATAGCTCTCAATTTGAGGCTTGCAGCAATGCTACGCCTGAGCTAGGCCGTTACCAAACGAGGTCAGCTATGAAGATCGCAACGCTCAAAGAAACCGCCAAGCACGAAGCACGGGTGGCCATCACGCCCGATGCGGTGAAGAAATACATCGCCCTGGGCGCGGAGGTGGTCATTGAAAAAGGCGCGGGGCTAGGCGCCTCTATCAGCGATAGCGCCTTCGAGGCGGCCGGTGCGAAAATTGCAGAGAGTGCGGCTTCCTCGGTTGCGGAGGCGGACATTGTTCTTTGCGTACAAGCTCCCAGTGAATCGCTACTAGCTAGCATGAAAAAGGGCGCGCATCTGATTGGCATGCTCTCTCCCTATCAGGATCTTCATGCGCTGGCTGCCTATGCCGGTGCGGGGATTCACGCCTACGCTATGGAGCTTTTGCCACGTATTTCCCGCGCACAAAGCATGGATGTGCTCTCATCGCAAAGCAATCTGGCGGGCTACCGTGCGGTGATTGAAGCGGCGACGACCACCAGCAAACTCATGCCGATGTTGATGACAGCAGCGGGCACGATTCCCCCCGCGAAAGTATTAGTGCTGGGCGCTGGTGTGGCCGGACTGCAAGCGATCGCCACGGCCAAGCGCCTTGGTGCCGTGGTCAGCGCGTTTGATGTGCGCGCTGCGGTAAAAGAACAGGTGCAAAGCCTGGGAGCAAAATTTGTGGAAGTAGAAGGCACTGCCGATAGCGAAACTTCCGGCGGCTATGCCAAAGAAATGGACGAAGATTACAAAAAACGTCAGGCGCAGGCGATTCATGATAGCATCATCACGCAGGATATTGTGATTGCCACCGCGCTGATTCCGGGAAAGCCCGCGCCCGAACTGGTGACGGATGCGATGCTTCAGGGCATGAAGACCGGTAGTGTCATCGTCGATTTAGCAGCCGCTTCGGGTGGAAATTGTAAGGCCACCAAAGCCGATGAAATCACCACGAAGCATGGCGTGACACTGATTGGTTACACCAACATGCCCAGCCGCGCATCTGCCGATGCCAGCCCGCTTTACGCCCGCAATCTTTACACCTTTATCTCGACCCTGCTGGTGAATGCGAAGGAAAAAACCCTCAGCCCGCAGTGGGAGGATGAGTTGATCACAGGTACGCTGCTGACCAAAGACGGCACGGTTATTCATCCGCAGTTTAAGTCATAGGAGGAAGCATGGCTGATATTTCAACCATCACGGAGCGCGCGGAAGAACTCGCCCGTCAAGCCAGCGAACTTTCCGAACAATCCGCCGCACTGCAAGCGCAAATGGCGCATGGCGGTATGGTGGATCCGTTTATTTTTGGCATCAGCATTTTCGTGCTCGCCTGTTTTGTGGGCTATTACGTGGTGTGGAAAGTGACTCCCGCGCTCCACACACCGCTGATGAGCGTGACGAATGCCATCTCCGGAATTATTGTGGTGGGGGCGATTATTGCACTCGGGCCCGACGGCTTTGGTGCCTCGCACGTGTTCGGATTCTTTGCAGTGCTACTTGCATCGATCAATATTTTCGGCGGTTTTGTGGTCACACAGCGCATGCTGGAAATGTTCAAAAAGAAAGAGCGTTCCTAAACTTTAATCCTAACGATGGAGAATGTTATGGTCTGTAAGTCACATTTTAAGCATTGGGTTGCCGCAACCGTACTGGGATTTCTAGTAGGCTGGGGTTACGATTATTTTGTACATGGCGTGCTGCTGATGCAAAGCTATGTAGATACCGCGTCGCTTTGGCGTTCGGAAGCGCAGATGAAAGAACTGGCGCCGCTATGCATGGGAATTGGCTTTGCGGTGACCGCCCTGATTGCCATGATGTATTTCTGTTGGCGCTCAAACGTCAGCTGCGGAGCGGTCGGATCATCCAGCTGCCCTTACCGCAAAAGCATGGGGTTTGGCGCGCTGATTGGCACGATTTTAGGTCTGATTGATGCCAAGGCCTATGTTTGGTTGCCTATTCCCGGCACGTTGGCGCTTAGCTGGTTGGCGGCTGAAATCATTAAATGGACGATTATCGGCATCGTGTTTGAAATCGTACATGCCAAATTACCGCATTCTAACGCATAATTTTTTAAGAAGAGAGCCCCCATGGGAAGCATCTATTACCTTTGCTATCTGATCGCGTCGGTCTGTTTTATTATGGCGCTAAGGGGGCTTTCTTCGCCAGCATCGGCACGCAGCGGCAACCGCTACGGTATGGCGGGGATGGCGCTGGCGATTGTCACCACGCTCGCCCTGCCAGATGTGAAAGGCTACGCGTGGACGCTGCTGGCCATTGCCATAGGCGCGACGGTGGGTATCGTCATCGCCAAACGCATCGCCATGACGGCGATGCCGCAACTGGTCGCGGCGTTTCACTCACTCGTAGGTCTGGCTGCGGTGCTGATTGCGCTGGCTGCACTCTGGTCGCCGGAAGCGTACCATATCGGCGTGGCAGGCAATATCGCCACTGGCAGTCTGATTGAAATGAGTTTAGGCGCGGTCATTGGTGCCATTACCTTCACCGGTTCCATTGTCGCGTTTGCGAAATTGCAGGGCTTGGTATCGGGTGCACCGGTGCGCTTTGGCGGCCAGCATTTACTCAACGCCGCACTGGGTATTGTATCGCTGCTACTGCTCATTGTATTTTGCGCCAGCGAGTCGAAATTCCTATTTGTACTGATGATTCTGCTCGCTTTCGCACTTGGTGTGCTGCTCATCATCCCCATTGGCGGCGCGGATATGCCGGTGGTGGTATCGATGCTCAACT
>JALHRI010000067.1 GCA_022841525.1 Alphaproteobacteria bacterium
CGCAGGCACTATCGACATTAACAACGGCGCGAATATTAACGCCAACCTCGGTGCCTTTACCGCCACGGCGACGGGTGGCCAAATCACCATCGCCGATGCAGATATCACTGCCGCTGGCGGTATTACTTTAAACAGTAATGTGGTGTATGATGGTTCTGGTGGAGGACGAGAGCTGAATGCTTTTAGTGGTGTTACCTGGGGCACGTTTACCAATCATGGCACCATTACGTCTTCGGTGTTCCCGAATTGGACAGGTTTAATTATTCGCGCGAATGATTTTAACGTTAATCAGGATATTAATCTTGGCATCGGCAGGCTTTCATTATCCAGCCCGTCTATCGGTATTGCTGGCGCGGCGGGGTCAGCACAGCTTTCCTCAGCGGAACTTAACCGGTTGACGACAGGGCGTTTGCAGTTGGACGCCACGATTACAGCGAATGCGCACAGCTGGGCATCGTCAATTGGCGAAGTGATATTTTCTTTGGTTAATAGCGGTATTTCGATTTTGGGCGATCAGCAGTTTAATCAATCGGCTACGATTGCATCTTATAACAGCACCATTCATATCGGTGCCAACATGATCAATATTGGTGCCGCAAGCAATGTGTTTGCAGTCCAGGCGGATGGTACTGGCGGTACTGCGCTAGGCCTTGCGGGTGGTGTGGGCAGTATTAATCTGGATGATAGCGAGCTGGATTTTATTGCCGATGGTTGGGACCTTCTACGCTTTTCAAGCGAACGTAACGTGGATGTGGGCGCATATAATAACTGGCGCGATTCGGTATATTTCTTGAGTGGTGTTTGGGGCGGTGCGTTCAGCATTAACGGCGATCAAGTGAGCACCGGAGCAGCGGGTACAAACTTTCAGATGTATAATACCCTTGCCACGCCTTTTAACATTAATGCCAACATTGATTTTTCAGCGACTAACGGTAACATACGATTGTTAGGTAGTGTCGGTAGCTATAATCTTGGAGGGAATCTAAGTGGCGGCAATATTCAGATCGACCGCGCCGTTACTCTCACCGGTACGGCGGGGACGACGCGGACGCTGAATGCGGGTACGGGTGCGCTGACGATTAACAACGATGGCGTAACAACGTTTGGTAGTATTACGGGTGGCAATAAAAACCTGACGCTGATTGGCGATAGTATCGCGCTGACGGGAACTATTTCCACTACCAGCGGCAATATACGGGTGCAACCCTTTACAGATTCCAGTACCGTCTTCATCGGCAGCACTGGTTTGCCGGTCTATGTCATCAGTAACGCAACGCTCGCACTACTCGATGCCGGCAGTGGCGTATTAACACTAGGCAGCGCCACCGGCTCGGGGCTGTTTAGAATTAACACCAGCCATGTCTTCGATGAGCATGTGGTGTTTGATACCGGTACCGGCACCATGCTGCTGCAGGGAAATCTGTCTTCTAACGGTAAAAATATCACCTTCGATACGGCGGCCGATAATTTCCTGATTTCCGGCAACCGCACGATTACCGCGACTGCTGGCGGCAACATTAATTTTACTGGCATTAACGGCGCAGTAGGCGGTGAGAATCTGACCGTCAGCGCGCTCGGTGGCGCGATTACCATTGCCAATGCCATCGGTAATGTGACTGCCTTGGGTGCGGTGAATCTGCAATCGCTGAACGCCATGGCGCTGAATGCGGTGAATGCCGCATCGCTTTTTGCGCGCACGCACAGCGCCACGGCGGATATTACCTTAAACAACATCCTGACCCTCTCTGGTGCTGGCACGGCGTTGGAGCTGGTGGCGGGGGATGACATCATCAACAATCACGGTGCGGGGGTGTTCAGCTTAACGGGCGGTGGCAGGTTCCTCACCTGGTCAGATGATCCGCTGGAGGATACCGGCGAGGAGCATTTCAGCGCCGCCACCACCAAGCGCTATAACCGCAATTACGGTGTCGATACGCCGGAAGCCACCGGCAATATCCGCAATTACTCGGTTGCCGCCACGCTGACCATCACCCCCACCGGCACCCAATATGTGTATGGTGACGCAGCCACGGTCTCGGGTGCTTACACCATTTCCGGCTGGCACATGGCCGAAGATCAGGCCGCGCACACCATGGGTGGCAGTGCGATTTTTCAAACCAGCTACGTGCAGGGCAATAATGCCGGCACGACGTACACGACCAGCAACAACGGCTCTACACTTTCCAGCAATTTAAACTACGGCATCACCTACACCACCTCGCCAACGCTCACCGTGAACAAGGCGGATCTGCGGGTGAAAGCGGTGGATGTGACGTTTAATCAGGGCAGCTCACCGGTGGTGAATTTCTTCTACGAACCGTCGGACTTTAAGCTGGGGCAGAATGCCTCCACGGCGGGTATTGTCGGCGCGCCCTCGCTCATCACCGCGCTGAACACGCTGGCGGTGGGTACGCACGCCATGGCGCTGAATCTGGCGAGTGTGAGTGCGGTGAACTACAATTTCCTCGAGCTGACGCCGCGCGGGATCGCCACGGTAAATGCCGGCGCGCCCACTGCGCACACGATTCAGCTGCCTGATTCAGTACGCCGCAGTATGGCGGATGCAACGATTCTGCAAACCGGTGTGGTGTCACCCTTCGTGCGCTCTGGCACGAATAATGGTAGCCGCTTAAGTGCACCGCAAGGCGCGGTGGATGTGACGGATGTGGCCGGTACGGGCGAAAAAACGCGGATCATCTACGATGCGCAAACTGGTCAGGAAGCCTTCCGCTGGCCGGTATCGATGCAGTTTCACCCCATCGTGCTGCGCGCCTTTGGCCTGAGCGAAACCAAACCCGAAAACCCACCACTCAAAAGCATCAAGCTCTAGGCACTGATGCGCACATTTTTATGGTATATGGTTTTAGCGGATAAATGGTGACCCCTACGAGACTCGAACTCGTGCTACCGCCGTGAAAGGGCGATGTCCTAACCGCTAGACGAAGGGGCCACGGGCACTGACGATACAGCGCAAAGCGGGATGCTTTCAGCATGCTCGCACGTGATAGTCAAGGCCTTTGTCATGGGGCGTGCGAGGCTCAGGCCTCAAGGCTGCTGAAATTTAGGCTGGAAATGCTTTGGCTGCAGCTGTAAGTGAGGGCGATGACAGCGTCTGAACATTCCAGCTTGCAACCTATTCGTACCGCGATTTTGGGCGCATCGGGCTATACGGGGGTTGAGCTGATTCGGCTGCTGCGCGGCCATCCGCACGTTCGCATTGTCGCGCTCACGGGGGATTCGCAGGCCGGCAAAGAGGCGGCGGAGGTCTATCCGCATCTGCGCGCACGCGACCTGCCGGCGCTGGTGAAGCACGAAGCGGTGGATTTTTCTGCGGTGGATTTGGTGTTTTGCTGCCTGCCGCACGGCACCACGCAGCCGATCATTGCTGCACTGCCGGAGCATGTGCGCATCGTCGATTTGTCGGCAGATTTTCGCTTGTTCGATGAAGCCGCTTATGCCCACTGGTACGGTCATCCGCATCAGGCGGCGGCGCTGCAGAAGCAAGCAGTGTACGGCCTTACCGAGTACGCGCGCGAAGCGGTGAAGGGCGCGAGGTTGGTGGCAAATCCTGGCTGTTATCCGACCTGTTCTCTACTGCCGTTGTTACCGCTGATCGCCACGCGGCAGATTGACGCGCACGCCATCGTCATCAATGCGCTCTCTGGTATTTCTGGGGCAGGAAGAAGCGCCAAGCAGGCCAATTTATTCACCGAGCTTGATGGCGGGGTCAGCGCCTACGGACTTGGCCACCACCGCCATATGGCGGAGATGGAGCAGGAGCTTTCCCGCGCGGCCGCTGCGCCGGTGCGCGTGAGTTTTACGCCGCATCTGATGCCGATGAAGCGCGGGATGCTGGCGACGATCCGGGTCAAACTTACTGAAAAAAATACGGTCGATGATTTACGCGAAACACTGGCTGCCCGTTACGAAACGGAGCGTTTCGTGCGCGTGCTGAAAGCCAGTGAGGGCGCTGCGTCCACCCATCAGGTGGTGGGCACGAATGATGCGATCATCAGCGTACATGCTGACCGGGTGGAAGGTTACGCGCTGATCATTTCGGTGATTGATAATCTCGGCAAAGGCGCATCGGGGCAGGCGCTGCATAACGCCAATATCATGTTCGGATTGGCCGAAGAGACCGGCCTGAATCTGCTGGCGATGTTCCCATGAGCGCGGTGATTTTACCCTTCCAGGGCGTGATGCCGAAGATCGATCCGAGCGCATGGATTGCCCCCGGCGCAGTAGTCATTGGCGATGTTGAGATCGGGGCGCATACGAATGTGTGGTTCGGTTGCGTGATTCGCGGCGATGTCTGCCCGATTCGCATTGGGGAGCGTACCAATATTCAAGACGGCACCATTGTGCATGTCACGCGCAAAACGGGGCCAACGCATATCGGATCGGGCATCACGATTGGCCACCGCGCGCTGCTGCATGCCTGCACCTTGCAGGATGATTGTTTTGTGGGCATGGGTGCCACCCTGCTGGACGGTGCGGTGGTGGAATCTGGGGGCTATGTAGCAGCGGGCGCGCTGCTCACGCCGAACAAGCGCGTGCCTGCGGGGCAGATGTGGGCAGGCAATCCAGCGAAGTATTTCCGCGACGTAAAGCCGCAAGAGGCTGAATATATTAAGTTTTCAGCGCAGCATTACTGCGATTTAGCGACACGCTACCGGTAAGCCCAGAGCGCGCGTGACGCGTGCGCTTGTCATCAAATCTTCACACACGAACCCACCCATAAACGTTAGAATTAGCGTGGGAAATTATGGAAACCTTACTACAGAACCCTGTACGTTTCGCAAAAGAGACTGCCGCTGGATTGCTGAAATATGCGTTTGGCAAAGGCATTGTCTCGCTTGCGGTGGTGGCGATTGCCGCCTATCTCGGGCCGGCGTTTGCCGCTGGCTGGCCGGTGGTCGCAGGATTTATCGGTTGGAAAATGTACCGTCTCTATGACGGCTATACCAGCTATAAAGATAAAATGATCAACCTCTACCGCGACGAAATTGCGCAGGCGGTGGGCTGCGATCCTAAAGCGGTGACGCGCCAGCATTTGCGCCTCATGGCCAGAGGCGATGCGGTGCTGGGCATTGATCCTAATCCGGTGATTGCCGAAGCACTCAATCGGCAGCGTAACGTTAGCCTTCTTTCCTTCTGCACGGCGATGCTTGCAGCAGGCGCAACCTTTGCGTTGCTGACCTTCGGACTGGACGCGACTAATGGTGTATTCGCAGAGTTTATCCAAAACAACTTTGATACAAGCTTGAAGCCAGAAATGTTGTCCAGAGCCAGTGTCGCCACGATTTCGGGTGTTAGCGGTCTGGTGCTGCATAACGGGCTGGATGCAGTGGTGGGTCAAACCATGGGCTTCTTCCGCGCCACGGCGCATGACCGTATTGCGCTGATTGAGCATCAACGTTCCTACGGTGTGAAAATCACCCCACAGCTGGTGTTTGATGTGTTTTTAGCTTCTAACCACGAGTTGTCGCGGCAAGTAAGCCAAAGCTTTAATAAAGGACTCTCCGTCTTTACCGCGCAGGAAAAAATGCAGGCCATGCAGGCGATCGGTGTTGCCGATGCGATGGTGGCGCTGGCGGATCAGATTAACAACGGCACGCTAAAAGCGGGCGCACTGGCGTTTGAACTCTCCAGTGTGATTAATGCGCGCAAAGCCTACCGTTACGATGTCAGGCAATCAGAAAAATCGCAGGCCTACGCACTTCAGCAAGCGCAGCAGACGGAGTCCACTGACGCCGCACGTGCGACACGCTTTACAGACAGACATTCGCCGCGCAGTGCGCAGGGTAGTTTTGTGGAGACAGAAATTGCCCGCAGGCAACAAGCCGCGCGCGACATCAACGCGCCCGCAGTTTAGCGTAAGTTCCGGGCGCTGCTTCGATGGGTTTATGTTTTGCACTGCCCCGTGCTTTAGGCGCTGCGACTTTTTTACCCGATAGCGGCGTTAAAAAATTCATCAGATCTGGCCACCACGAGCCGCTATGGTGTGCGGCGCTTTCCAGCCATGCATCGGGCTTGGCGGGCAGTGACGTATTGCGCCAGTAGCAATACTTCCCGCGTGATGGGCTGTTAATCACGCCTGCCACATGGCCGGAATCGGCCAGCGTAAAATGCACAGGCCCATCGTACAGCTGGGTGGCCGCATAGGTTGCTTTCCACGGCGCGATGTGATCATCACGCGTGGCCAGCAGATAGCTTGGCGTGGTAATTTTAGTCACGTTAATTGCGGTGCCCAAAAGCTCGATACCACCGGGGCGGATGAGGGCATTTTCCTTGTACATTTTGCGCAGGTAGTACGCGTGCATGGCCGCTGGCATGCGGGTCGCATCGGCGTTCCAGTAGAGCATATCAAACGGCAGAGGCTCTTTGCCGAGCAGATAATTATTAATCACGAACGACCAGATCATATCGTTCGCGCGCAGCATGCTAAACGTGGTGGCCATGTCGGCGGCATCGAGAAATCCGCGTGAGTTCATGCGGTTCTCTAGGCTTTCAAGCTGCGCATCATCAATGAATACGGAAAGATCGCCCGCCTCGGTAAAATCAATCAGCGTGGTGAGGTAGGTGGCCGACGCCACGCGTTTATCTTCCCCGCGCGCTCGCAGATAGGCAAGCGTAATGGCGGTAAGCGTACCGCCCAGGCAATAACCCAGCATGTGGGTTTTTTTCTGCCCCGTGATTTCTTCGACCACCTTTAAGGCCGCGAGAGGGCCTTCTTTTAAGTAATCCTCAAAGCCTTTGGCACTTAGCTTTTGATCAGGATTGACCCACGAAATTACGAACACGCGCATGCCCTGCGACGTCAGCCATTCCACCAGCGAATTACCGGGCGTAAGATCGAGAATATAATATTTATTGATCCATGCCGGCACCAGCAGTATCGGGGTTTCAAACACCTGTTTGGTGGTGGGTGCAAACTCAATCAGCTGCATCAGCGCGTTTTGATAGACGACACTGCCTTTACTGGCGGCGATGTCTTTACCCAGCGTGAAGGCCTGCTCATCGGTCGTGGTAATTAGCAGTTTGCCTTCGCCTTTTTCTAAATCTTCGAGTAGTGTGCTGAGCCCCTTGACCAGGTTTTCTCCATTGGAATCAAACGTGGCGCGCAATAC
>JALHRI010000068.1 GCA_022841525.1 Alphaproteobacteria bacterium
AGATTTATCGGCGTATGTGAAGTTTAAGTTGAAGACGCCGCCCAAAGGCGCGCCTGAGGCAAAGAACTATTACCTCATCGCCTGGACGACCACGCCGTGGACACTGCCGAGTAACCTAGCATTGGCGGTCAGTAATACGGTCAGATACGGATATTTTGATGATGGTAGCGATATAATAGTTATGTCGCTAGATGCGCACTCAAGAATTAGTAAAAAATTAGAAGATGGTTTCGTATGCACTGAATTAGAAGGCAAAGATCTCATCGGCCTTACCTACGAACCGCTCTTCCCCTATTTTGAAAATACACCAAACGCTTTCCGCGTGCTGGATGGTTCCGCGTTCGTGACGGACGGCGACGGCACCGGCGTTGTGCATATGGCGCCGGGCTTTGGCGAAGTGGATCAGCAATGCTGCGTCGATAACGGCATCGAAGTCATCGTGCCCGTGGATGAAAAAGGCCGCTTCACGGATGAGATAGTTGATGTTCCGTGGGTACAAGAACCATCCCCCGCTCGCGGGGGGTCGAATTTGCTGTCGCAAATTCGGGGGGGTGTAGGAACACAGGAAGATTCTACGCGCAAACCAGAAAGTTTAGTGCGTGCGCAAGAAATGCGCAAAAATCCAACCGATGCGGAAAAGAAATTATGGGCAGCGCTAAGTGATGAAAAACTGCAAGGCAAAAAATTTCGCAGGCAGCACGCGATTGGAAATTATATCGTTGATTTTGTCTGCACCAGCGCGAACCTGATTATTGAACTCGATGGTGGCCAACATAGTGAACAAACCGCTTATGATACAGCGCGAACAGCGTATCTGGAAACACAACATTACCGCGTTCTTCGGTTCTGGAATCATGAGGTGATGCAGAATCTGGAAGGTGTGCTGGCGATGATTACAGAAGCGCTGATGCACCCCCCCGAAAGCGCAAGTGCGCTTTCGACCCCCCGCGAGCGGGGGATGATGCTCTCGCTCAAAGGCCTCACTGTCGTGGCGGATACGCGCGTTGCTGAGGCCGATATTGTGGTGAGCGAAGAAGATGCTGGGCGGCATATCGCCGCGAAAGATGTGGCGAAATACGGCCTTGCCAATATGCGCATTGTGCGCTGGCTGAAGGCGAACGGCAAACTTGTCAAAACTGAACCCTACACCCACAACTACCCGCATTGCTGGCGCACGGATACACCGCTGATCTACCGCGCGATGAGCAGCTGGTATGTGGATGTGCAAAAAATCAAAGCGAACATGATCGCGAATAATCAGACCATCCAATGGATTCCCGATCACGTGCAGGCCGGTCAGATGGGCAAGGGCATTGAAACTGCGCCAGACTGGAGCATCTCGCGCAACCGGTTTTGGGGCACGCCGATTCCGATTTGGAAATCCGCATCCGGCAAGATTCATGTCTGCGGTTCGATTGAAGAAATCGAGAAACTCAGCGGTGTGAACGTGCCGGATTTGCACCGCCCGTACATCGATGAGGTGGTGCTGAAGATTGATGGCGAAGACTATCACCGCATCGAAGATGTGTTCGATTGCTGGTTTGAAAGCGGCAGCATGCCCTTTGCGCAGCTGCATTACCCGTTCGAAAATAAGCAGCAGTTTGAGAAAAATTTTCCCGCTGATTTTATCACCGAATATATCGCGCAAACGCGCGGCTGGTTTTACACGCTGCAAGTGTTGAGCGCAGCGCTGTTTGGCAAAGCACCGTTCAAAAACGTGATTTGTCACGGTGTGGTGATCGATGAGGAAACCGGCCTGAAATATAGCAAACGCCTGAAGAATTACCGTGACCCCAAAGAGGTGATGGATGGGTACGGTGCCGACGCGCTGCGCTGGATGATGCTGGCCTCGCCCGTGATGCGCGGCAGCGATTTAGCTGTCGATCCGGATGGTAAATTCATCCGCGATATTGTGCGCCTCAACATCAAACCAATGTGGAGTGCGTATTATTTCTTCACGCTCTATGCGAATGCGGACAAAGTGAAGGCAGAGTTCAGAGTTCAGAGTTCAGAGTTCGGTGAGGATAATACTGAACTCCGAACTCCGAACTCTGAGCACTTACTTGATCGCTATATTCTCGCCAAGTGCAAAGCGGCTGTTTTGCAGGTGCGCGAAAGCATGGATGCTTACGATACGCCCGGTGCTACGGATGCAATTACCGGCTTTTTCGAGGTGCTGAATAATTGGTATATCCGCCGCAGTCGTGCGCGGTTTTGGGGCGAAGGCGTCAGCGCCGATAAGCAAGCGGCGTTTGATACGCTGTTCACAGTACTATCGCTGATGTGCCGCGCCGCTGCGCCTTTGCTGCCATTTACGACCGAGGCGATTTATCGGGGCTTGCATGCCTCGTCTGCGACTCCTCGCAATGACGTATCTGTCCACCTCACCGATTTTCCGGATGTGAGTGGCATTGATTCTGCGGCGCAGATGATCGCCGATATGGACCGTGTGCAGGATATTTGTAATGCGGCGCTGGCCATTCGCAGCAAGAAAAATATCCGTGTACGCCAGCCACTCGCGAGCATTCGTATTGCAGCGGATAACGACATCGCGCATCAATGGAATGAGCGCTATGGTAAGCTGATTGCCGAAATTATTAAGGAAGAAGTGAACGTAAAGTCGGTGGAAGAAGGCGATATGTATGTCGATGATGTGGCCACTAAAAAACTCGTCATTCATTCGCAAGTGCTTGGCAAACGATTACCTGCAAAAATGAAAGAAATTCTGCCAGCTTCGAAGAAAGGTGAGTGGAAGCTGGAAGGCGCTGAGGTGGTGATTGCGGGTGAAAAGCTGCTGCCAAGCGAATATCAGCTCTCGCTTGAACCCAAGCCGGAATATGCTGAAAAATCGCAAGCACTCTCCACCAACGATGCGCTGGTGATTCTCGATCTTACCGTTACCCCAGAGCTAGAGGCCGAAGGCCATGCCCGCGATATGGTGCGCATGGTGCAGCAGGCGCGTAAAGACGCTGGCTTGCAGGTGAGCGACCGCATTGCGCTTTCGCTCTTGGTGCCAAGTAATCTGCGCCCGGCGCTCGATCAATTTGGTGATTATATTGCCGAGCAGACTTTAGCGATCAGCCTAAGCCCGGAACCGCTTGCCGCGCATAGCTTTGCCAGCACGCAGGAAATTGAAGGCGATAGCGTCACGATTCAGTTGGCGAAAGCGGCGTAGATGAAATCAGCACATCCGCATATTGGTGTGGTGGGGGCGGGCGCATGGGGCACGGCGCTTGCGGTGCTTGCCAATCGTGCAGGCACGCGCACGTCGCTGTTTGCGCGCAATGAATATGTGCTGGAGACCATTAAAAACACCCGCATCAACAGCGCCTATCTGCCAGATGTTTTTCTCGATCCTGCCATCACGGTGCGCAGCGACATTGCCGAGCTTTCCACCTGCGATTTATTGGTGATCGCGATTCCCGCGCAGTCTCTCAGGGCGGCGATTATTTCGCTGTCGGATCTGGTGTCCGCGCAGGTGCCGATTGTGCTGGCCACCAAAGGGATCGAGCGCGGTAGCTTGCTGCTGATGAGTGAGGTGGTGCAATCGATCATGCCGGCCAATCCGCAAGCGGTGATATCGGGGCCGAATTTTGCCTCCGAGGCCGCATCAGGACTGCCCACCGCGGCGGTGATAGCCTCGCATTATCCGGCAGTGGCCGAATCGCTGAGCTACATGCTGGGCGGAAAGTTTTTCCGGCTTTACACGAACGACGATCCCATCGGCACGCAGCTGGCAGGCGCGCTCAAAAACGTACTGGCGATTGCTTGTGGCATCGCGATGGGGCGCGGACTGGGTGAGAACGCGCGCGCCGCCCTGCTGACGCGGGGCATGGCGGAAATGGCGCGGCTGATCAAAGCCAAAGGCGGCAAAGAATCCACCTTGATGGGGCTGGCGGGCATGGGCGATGCGGTGCTGACCTGTACCTCCGCTAAGTCACGCAATTACGCACTGGGTCTGGAAATCGGCAAGCACGGGGGAAATCACCGCGCGGGGGGCGTGACGCCCAGTTTGCAGGAGGGGGTGGCAACCGCGGAATCGGCGCACCATCTGGCGCAAAAGCTTGGAGTATATATGCCGGTGGTGGCCTGCGTGAACGATATTCTGCGCAGCGACATGGAAGTCGATGCGGCCATGAACCGCCTCCTGGAGCGCGATACCGCCGCCGAATAAGGGGCGTTTACCCCAAATTGTCATCAAATCTTCATCTTTCTTGCCTGAGTTCTTGCTATAATGCGAGTGTGAAGGAGTAACAGGCGCATGCCGCAGCAATATACGAGAACCGGGGTTCAAGAACGCGTGAACGGCGCTGGCCGCACGTGGGGCGAGTGGTTTTCGATGTGGTCGAACCGCTTTTCGCTTATTCCGCCCCTGTTCGGGCCTGTTGGTGCATTTTTAACCAGTACGTTCGGATTTATTGGCACTGCGATCGAAAGCTTATCGCAATTATTCAAAGGCAATATCGGCAGTGCTATCACCACGGCGGCAACCGGAACGGTGGCAACCGCCGTGAACTCACTTGCGGCGACGAATGGCATTGTCTGGTTTATTAATGCTGGCTCGGGTGTAGCCACAGGATCCGTACTGGGCACTCACGCGCGCAAGCTTACCGAAGGTGTCATCGGCGGTGTCACCGGACTCTTTGGCATGAAGCCGCAAATTTTAAGTGCGCATACGGCGGGTATCGGCTCGCTCGATAATGCCTACGCGCAGAATCTGCGTGGGCCGGGATCGTTTGCAACGCGCGTAGCGGGCGAACGTGGCCGTGACCCGCGTGAAATGTATAACAGCTACCGCAGCGGCGCAGGTGCCGAGCATGTAGCCCAACTAGAAGCAGCGCGTGCTGGCCAGGCCGCTTATGCAGGCCGCGCGTAAGGGAGAGAGACGATGATGAAAGCCATGAAAACTACCGAAGAACTGGAGCTTCATTACCACGATATTATGGAGCTATTTTCGATTGCGGATCAGCTGGTGGAAAATACCGCCAGTGCTGAAAATCCCACGTTGTATGTCTCGGAAATTGAGCATTTGGCAGAAGTCGTGATGGAAACGGCCGATACGCTGAGTGAAGAATTTTTTGTGATCACCAACGGCAAAGCAGAAAGCAAACAGGTTTCAGGTAAGAAAATCGAAGGTGCGCTGCGCCGTGCCTATGTGACCATGAGCGATTTTACGAAAAAAGCATCGGCATCGACCCGTAAACATGCGGAAAAACTGCTCACCAAGCTCAAGCGTCAGCTGGAAGTGGTGATTGCCAGCGTGGTTGAATTTGTCCAGATCTCGCTGGATCGTGTGATGCAGAAAGCCGATATTGAGGAACTCAAGCGCCGTCAGGAGCGTATCGCATTGATGCTGCATCAGATGAGCCAGAAGCCGCTTTCCTAACCCCAACATTTTACCATTTTCCACTCGACGATGCGTGCGCACTGCGTCATAAGAAGTGCCATGCGGACCCCGTTACTGTTTACGCGCCGTTTTGGTGCCATGTTTCTTTGCCAGGCGTTAAGTGCGTTTAACGATAATTTTTATAAAAACGCCCTCACGATTTTAGTAATTTACGAGCTCTCGGGCTCGCTGGGTATCGATGCCGGGCTGCTGATCAGCGCCGCAGCGGCGATGTTTATTCTGCCGTTTTTTCTGTGTTCCGCCTTTGCGGGTCAGCTCGCCGATCGCTATCCGAAGTACCAGTTAGTGCGGCTGCTTAAAGCCACGGAAATGGGCATGTTCGTGTTTGCCGCCATCGCGCTGTATACCGGCAGTGCATGGTTCATGCTGTCGATGTTGTTTTTGCTTGGCCTGCAAGCGGCGTTTTTTGGCCCTGCTAAATATGCGATTCTGCCAGAACTTTTGCGTGAAGACGAACTGCTTGCCGGCAATGGTATGGTCGAGGCGGGGACGTTTCTTTCCATTTTGCTGGGCACGCTGCTCGGCGGCCTACTCATTCTGGGAGATCACGGCCTGCATATTGTCGCGTGGCTGATGTTATTGATGGGCGTGCTGGGAATGTTTGCAGCCTACCGCGTACCTGTTACCACTCAGGATAATAAAGCGGTCGCGCTGGATTATAATCTGCTGCGATCCACCTGGCAGATGGTGCTGCACGCCAGAATCAATCAGCCGATTTTTCATGCGATTTTGGGCATTTCCTGGTTCTGGGCGCTGGGTGCAACCTACCTCACGCAGATTCCGCTATTTAGCAAAGAAATCGTGGGCGGTAACGAAGAGGTGGTAACGTTCTTCACCGGATTATTTTCTGTCGGCATCGCGATTGGATCGCTGGCATGCCACCGGCTGCTGCATGGGAAAGTCAGTTTCCGTTTCGCGCCGTATGCGCTGGCAGTCATGGCTTTTGGCGGTGCGGATGTGTACTGGATCGCCCAGTCACTGCCCAATCACGCAGTGGGGGAATTTATCGGTCTAGCGGCGTTTTTAGATTCGCCAGTGCATCTTCATCTGGCGATGGCACTGCTGCTCATTTCGATTGCGGGCGGTATTTTCATCGTCCCTTTATATACCAGCCTGCAAGTATTCAGCGTGCCGGAATTCCGCGCCCGCACCATTGCCAGCAATAACGTGATGAACGCGCTGTTCATTGCGCTGGCGTCGCTTGTTGCGACGATTCTGTATGGCTACGGTTTCAAGGTCGATGATGTGCTGATGACCGCATCACTGCTCAACATCCCGTTGATGATCATGTTTTGGCGCGACATCCACCCGAAGGAATAAGAAGTGGGGCGAGTGACGGGGATCGAACCCG
>JALHRI010000069.1 GCA_022841525.1 Alphaproteobacteria bacterium
GCCGCTGGTGTGCCTGCCGTGTTCGTGCATGGCGATATGTCAGAAACCGAACGCAATAATACCATCGCCGCTTACACCTCGGGCGAAGCGCAGGTGATCGTTAATGTGGCGGTGTTGAACGAAGGCTGGGACTTCCCGCCCACTGCCTGCGTGGTGTTGCTTCGCCCGAGCTCTTATAAATCCACCATGGTGCAGATGATCGGTCGCGGCCTTCGCACGATTGATCCCAATGAGCATCCAGGCGTGGTGAAAAAAGACTGCATCGTGCTGGATTTTGGCACGGCAATTCTGATTCACGGTGCGCTTGAGCAGGAAGTTGATCTGGACGATCACCATCAGGATGGTGATGCGCCTTACAAGGATTGCCCTGAATGTGGCGCATCCGTTCCCATTGCCACCAGAGAATGTGCGCTCTGCGGCTATGTATGGGAAAGCGCGAACACTTCCAAGACGTTGGGCAGCAACGATTTCGTGATGACGGAAATCGACCTGCTGAAGCGTTCCAGCTTCCTGTGGTGCGACCTGAATAATGATGACCGCTACTTCGTGGCGACGGGTTTCAACGCCTGGGCTGGCGTGTTCCTCAAAGATGGTGACTGGCACGCCGTTGGAGGGCGTAAGAATGAGCAGCCGAAGCTAATTGCTTCGGGTGAACGCATTGTGTGTTTCGCCTCGGCGGATGATTACCTCAACCTCTTTGAAAGCGAGGACACCGCTCACAAAACCCGTTCGTGGCTACACCAGCCCGCAACGGAAAAGCAGCTGCAATATCTGCCACCGTCCTGCCGCCATGATTACAACCTGACGCGCTACAAGGCTTCGGCTTTGATGACCATGCAGTTCAACCGTCAGGCCATTCACAGTGCCATCAGTAACGGGAGGGCAGCATGATTGACCCGACCGATTTTGAAAAAGACTGCATGGCAGCAGCGTTGAAGCCCCTCGGCGAATATGTCGCCGAGATTGGCATGCACCGATCCTTTGCAGAAATGACCAAGCATGAGGTGCTTACCATCATCGAAGTGGTGGTGACGGCTTATCAGGATCGCATGCGCGAGGGTAGCTCGGAGGTGCCGTTCTGATGTTAGATTTTAATCACAGACCCACCTTTACCGAAACACTCAACACGCTGATTGATGCGGCGTTGGTGGCAGAACAGAAAACCAAACCCGAACGCGACTATATGGGCGCGTCACGGCTTGGCGTTTCCTGCCAGCGTGCGCTTCAATACGAATTTACGCATACGCCGAAGGATGAAGATTTCTCTGGGCAGACGTTGCGTATTTTTGCCGCTGGTCATGCGTTTGAGGATATGGCGATCAAATGGCTTCATGCCGCTGGTCTGCAATTATTCACGCGCAAGCAAAACGGAGAAGCCTTCGGTTTCTCTGTTGCTGGCGGCCGCATCCGTGGCCATGTCGACGGCATTATCAATGGTGCGCCCGAGGAATTGGGTTTGAGCTTCCCTATGTTGTGGGAGTGCAAATCCATGAATGCCAAGTCGTGGAAAGACACTGTCAAAAATGGCGTGGCGAAATCCAAGCCTGTCTATGCCGCACAGATAGCGATTTACCAGGCATATATGGAAGGCACGGTTGCGGGCATTTCACGCAATCCCGCGCTGTTTACCGCCGTTAATAAAGACACGGCAGAAATCTATCACGAGCTCGTACCGTTTGATGCTGCCACCGCTCAGACCGCCAGTGATCGCGCCGTGATGATCCTGCGTGCCACGGAAACTGGCGAGTTGATGCCGCGCTTCACCGCCGACCCTGAATATTTTGAATGCCGATTCTGCTCCTACCGACAGCGGTGTTGGGAGGGGAATGCATGAGTCATGACTGGAAAGATTTTAACGATGCACGCACCCAAACCACACCCAAAGAAGAAGCAACCATCTCAGTTGATGAGATTAAATCACTGCTTCTCGGCAGGCTACGCGAGGTTTTGCATTACCTATTGCCAGCTGGTGTCATCAGGAACGGAAAGTTTCATGTTGGTGATATTCATGGCAACAAAGGCGACAGCCTCGTTGTTGAACTGAACGGCACGAAAGCTGGTCAATGGCATGATTTTGCGACGGGTGAAGGTGGCGACATCATCGCTCTATGGGCTGGCGTGCATGGCAAAGATACGCGCAGCCAGTTTCCCGATGTCATCAGCGCAATTCATGAATGGCTGGGCAGTCCGTGCAAGCCTGTCCCAAAGCATGTGCTATCGGCTAAAACGGAAGATCTCGGCCCCGTTACTGGCAAATGGGATTATCAGGATGCGGACGGCAATCTGATCGCCTGTGTTTACCGTTACGATCCGCCGAGCGGCAAGCAATTCCGCCCATGGGATGTAACGACACGCCGCAACCGCGCTCCTGAAATCAGGCCGCTTTATAACCAACCAGGCATCAAGGCGGCAAATGCCGTGGTGCTGGTCGAAGGTGAGAAAGCCGCGCAGGCATTAATCGATGCTGGTGTGTGCGCCACCACCGCCATGAATGGGGCAAACGCACCAACTGACAAAACTGACTGGTCACCTTTGGCAGGTAAGCATGTGATCATTTGGCCTGATCACGACGAGCCAGGGTTCAAATATGCGGAAAGCGTAGCGGCTCGCCTCAAAACATTAGGCGTTGCTTCTCTGGCGGTGCTTGCCGTTCCCGAAGGCAAACCCGAGAAATGGGATGCAGCGGACGCAGTGCTTGAAGGCATGGACATCGGTGCATTTCTGGTATCCGCCACTCGCGCCACTGTCGCCCCCACTACCGCCATTCCTGCATTTTCGGTCGGGCATTATCTGGATGACGACACTCCCATGCCATCCGACATTGTCGCACCGCGCATCCTCACGCCTGGTGGATTGCTGGTACTCGGCGGCGCACCGAAGGTTGGCAAAAGCGATCTGCTGATCTGCTGGCTTGCCTATATGGCAGCAGGAATACCGTTCCTCGGCATGACACCCGCACGGCCGCTTAAGATTTTCTATCTGCAAGCGGAGATTGGTTATTTTTACCTGCGTGAACGGCTGAAGAAGCTGAACTTTGATCCCAACTTAATGCCGCTCGTGCGCGACAATCTGGTGGTCACGCCGCAAGTGCGGATGCTGCTTGATGAAGGCGGCGTTGAAAAAATGGTCGATACTATCCTCGGGCATTTTGTTCCGTCCGAGGTGGATGTGATCGTGATTGATCCGCTTCGCAACGTCTATGACGGCGGTAAGTCTAGCAGCGAGAACGACAACAGCGCGATGCTCGCTTTCTTGCAGGATCGTATTGAGGGCGTGCGCCACCGCATCAACCCGAACGCTGGCGTTATCCTCGCCCACCACACCAAGAAAATCACCAAGAAGCTGCTGGAAGAAGATCCATTCCAAGGCTTGAGCGGCGCAGGAAGCCTGCGGAGTTTCTATACCACGGGCATCATCATGTTCCGCCCCGACGAGAGCCGCAGCATCAAGCAATTGATGTTTGAGCTCCGCAATGGCGAAGGCTTGGAAAACAAATATGTCGACAAGATTGACGGCAGATGGCGCGAACTGGAACTCGAATCCGCGCGTCTGGTGAACAAGGATTACGGCCAAAAGCTCGATGCTGAACGCCGCAGGAAGCACGATAAAATCTTGGAAATCATCTTTGATGAGGCTCGCAAAGGCGAACTCTACACCAGCAGCATGTTTTGTCAGGTGTGGGAACACAAGGCGGAACTGGGTGGCAGACATTCGATCCGTGATCGCATCGAAGTGCTGACTTCCAAAGGCTATATCAAGTTTGTGAAGGAAGGTGCGGCACGCTCGCGCAACGGATTTCTGTGCGTTGAAGGCATGGAAACGCCGACTGACAAAACTGACGTTGATCCTGTCACAGGTGAGATCACCACCATTTTCAAACGGCTTCTGCCAACGCATTTCCGCTCTCCTTCGGACGGCGGTCTGATGCCTGTCGAAGACCCCGAAGTGTGGATTTACCACGAGGGGGCAAGCGAATGAAACACACCGTCAAACTGAAGCAGTTGACCCGCAAACTGTCAAACTGCCGCAAACTGGAATCCAGCGTTTTCAAGGCTTTGAGAGCGATTCCAGTTGGACACGTCAAACTGAAGCGCAAACTGGGTCAACTGGCGAAAACCCCAGCAAACACAACAGTTTTTCTCTCACCCCAGTTTGTCATCTCCCTCCCACACATAAATGTGTGCGTAACCCCCCTCTGGGGAGTTCGCCGCTCACATGTGTCGTGGGTTGGAGGGATGCACAGCATTAACCCAACAGGAGGCTCTATGACCAACCCCAAACCAATCCTACTCAGCCTTGACCTTGGCACATCCACAGGCTGGGCAATCCGCAACGAATACGGTCGCATCGTCAGTGGCACGGCAAGTTTTAAGCCACGCCGCTTTGAAGGTGGTGGCATGCGTTATTTGCGTTTTGAACGCTGGCTCAATGAAACACGCAATGTTTCTGGACGCATTGACGCTGTCTATTTTGAGGAAGTGCGCCGTCACATCGGTGTTGATGCTGCCCACGCTTATGGCGGCTTCCTCGCGCAGCTTACTGCTTGGTGCGAGCACCACAGCATTCCCTACGAGGGCGTGCCAGTCGGCACAATCAAACGCTTCATTACCAGCAAAGGCAACGCCAGCAAGGATCAGGTGATCGCTGCTGTGCAAGCCCTCGGTCACAAACCCGAGGACGATAACGAGGCTGACGCGCTCGCGCTGTTGCATTTTGCCATCGAACAACATGACCAAGGGAGGAAATAATGAAAGGAGAAAACTTACTCAAACACGCCTTGCAGATCGTGGAAGATCGCCGCGCACAATACGGCGATTCCACCGAAATGTTTAACGAGGTGGCAAAACGCTGGTCGATTACGCTGGGTGTGGAAGTCAGCCCTGCCGCTGTTGTGCTGTGCCTGATTGATCTGAAGCTGGCACGCCTGCATGTTGATGCCGCTCACCTCGACAGCATTACCGACATTGCTGGTTATGCTGCCGTGCTTGCTGAGATTACGCAAGGAGGTGTCTATGGGAGATAAATGGACACACGAAAAGGTGGCGGATCATTTTGAGGAAGCGATTCAAACACTCAAACGCCTGCCTCCTGTGAAGGTGAAAGGCTACTTCAACGTATGGCCTGAGGTGGTGCATACTCCGAACGAACTGATGTTCCAAGAAGCGTTCCCCATTCGACTGCGTGCTGCGCCTGACGCTATCTCACGCCTTGAGCAGACGTTTGAGTGGATGACGTGGATTGAGGTGGAGGAGCGTAAGCTGATATGGAAGCGTGCTGCACGTGTGCGGTGGAAAACTATCTGTTGGGAATTAGGGTGTGGACGAACTGCTGCGTGGCAGAAGTGGGTTGCTGCCTGCACCAAGATTGCAGACCAGTTAAACGCACGGGATCGTTGAGAAAAATGAGAGTGAACACTTTTGTTTGTGACAACCTGAACATTTTCTGGCATTATGACACACATAATCGCGAGAGGTGCGTGCAACACACGACCTCACAAAATCCCCTCAACGTCAAGCTCACACAGGCCCCCCACGGCTTAGGTACTTCCGCGCGAAGTCCTATGCGGGGGCGCAAGGCGCAGGATTTCGCCAGCGACAGAATAAAAATAGCGATTTCGTTTCGCTAATGGGCAGAGCAAAGCCCTGAAAAAACGCCATTAACTTAAAAGTAGAACCGAAATATGCACGTTTCGCTTACAGCAATCGAGCGCGTAATTCCCTATGCGCGTAATCCAAGGAACAACCAGGCAGCAGTCGCCAAAGTCGCAGCCAGCATCCGTGAATTCGGATGGCGGCAACCGATTGTGGTGGACAGCAACATGGTGGTGATCGTCGGTCACACACGCCTGCTTGCCGCCCAGCAACTGGGGTTGGAAAAAGTCCCCGTCCATGTGGCGGAAGGATTAACTGAGGCACAGGTGAAAGCCTACCGCCTCGCGGACAACCGCACCCATGAAGAAGCGGAATGGGACAATGAACTGCTCGCCATTGAACTTGGCGAATTGAAAGATTCAAACTTTGACCTCGGATTAACAGGCTTCGACGCTGACGAACTGGAAGCCTTGTTTAATGACGAGGCTCTGGAAGGATTAACCGATGATGACGCGATACCTGAAGCACCTGAAACTGCCACTTCACGCCTGGGCGATGTATGGGTACTGGGTGAACATCGTCTGCTCTGCGGAGATGCTACAAGCCCTGATGCTTATGCTCGGCTGCTTGGCGGCAACCCTGTAGACATGGTCTTTACCGACCCGCCTTACAATGTGAATTACGGTGATACCGCCAAAGATAAGATGCGTGCCAAGGGCGGCGCAAAAGCTGGCCGCAAGATTATGAATGATAATCTTGGCGATGATTTCTACGGCTTCCTGCTTGCCGCATGCACCAATGCCGTTACGCATTGCAAAGGTGCGCTATACATCTGCATGTCGTCATCAGAACTGGATACGCTGCAAAAAGCCTTCCGTGAAGGCGGTGGACATTGGTCAACCTTCATCATCTGGGCAAAAAATACATTCACGCTCGGTCGCGC
>JALHRI010000070.1 GCA_022841525.1 Alphaproteobacteria bacterium
CGCGACCTGTTCCATCGGATCGTGACGTGTGTGCGGAGGAATTGGCTGCACTCATTAAAGATGCGGTGCGCTTGCAAATGGTTAGCGATGTGCCCCTGGGCGCGTTTCTCAGTGGAGGCGTTGATTCCAGTACCATCGTGGCTATGATGAGTCAACTTTCCTCCCAACCTGTGCGCACCTTTTCCATTGGCTTTCATGATGTCACCTACAACGAACTTCCTTACGCCCGTGCTGTTGCCACCCAATTTAACACCCAGCATAGTGAAGCCATTCTGGAACCCGATATAGCGAATCTCGCGCTCCAATTGGTGCAGCATCTCGATGAACCCTTTGCCGACTTCTCAATTTTTCCAACTTACCTGGTGTCGCAGCTCGCTCAGGGTTCGGTGAAAGTCATCTTGTCGGGAGATGGTGGCGATGAGGTGTTTGGAGGCTACGATACTTATGTCGCTCAACACTATGATGGCCTGTACCAACACCTGCCTGTGGCGCTGCGTCAGCGTTACCTGCCCCGGCTTTTTGCTAAGATTCCGCCCGGCCAGGCCAAAAAGGGTTTGTTGAACAAAGCCAAGCGTTTTGTGGAAGGCGCTAGTCTGGATGTCGCCCTCCAGCATACCCGCTGGATGATGTTTATGAACGGCGCGGAAAAAAGCGACCTCTATACAGCGGATTTCAAAGCCGAGGTGAATCAGGATCTATCGGGTTTGTTTGAATGTTATTTTGAACGGGCTGCTGGTTACGATTCCTTAGCCCAACAGCAGTATGTTGACATCAAAACTTACCTGGTCGATGACATCCTGACGAAAGTAGATCGCATGAGTATGGCGGCATCGATTGAGGCGCGTGTACCTCTGCTGGATTATCGCATTGTTGAATTTGCACTGAGCCTGCCCCAGAACATGAAATTGCAGCGCGGGCAAACCAAAGTGATTCTAAAACAAGCTATGAAACACTTGCTGCCTGATCAAATACTGCATCGCCCCAAACAGGGTTTTAGTATCCCACTCAAGCACTGGCTGCGTGGGCCGCTGCGTCCCCTGATGCTTGACCTGCTATCGGATGCGAGTATTCGGAGTAGTGGTTATTTTGCGCCGCGCACGGTTCAGCACTGGATGCAAGAACACCTCAACGGGCAGGCAAATCACAGCCACCAACTGTGGGCGTTGATGGTCTTTCAGTTATGGCGGTCACAACTTCAGGGGACAACGGTCTATGACTAGCGCTACCAATGAAACAACCCTTCAGGCGGTGCAGACCTATTGGAACAGCCATATTCATGATCTGAAAGTCGCGCAATCGCCGATAGGGTCAGCCGAATTTTTCCGCGAACTTGACCGTTATCGCTTTGACAAACTCCGTTACCTCCCCCAGCAAATCAATTTTGCGGCTTTCAAAGGCCAATCTGTACTCGAAGTCGGTTGTGGTGTGGGGATTGATTTGGTGCGCTTTGCGCGAGGTGGTGCGCACATGACTGGCATTGATCTATCGACTGTGGCAATTGAGCTGGCTGGCAAGAATATAAGTTGCAATCAGATAGACGCTAACTTACAGGTCATGAATGGCGAACAAATGACCTTTGCGAACAGCACCTTTGACATGGTATATGCGCATGGCGTGGTGCAATATACCGCCGATGCGCAGGCCATGATTGATGAAATTTACCGCGTCCTGAAGCCCGGTGGGCAGGCCATCATCATGGTCTATAATCGTCTTTCGTGGATGAATGCCCTCTCTAAGCTAGTAAAAGTCGAACTAGAACATACCGACGCACCGGTATTGCGTAAATATTCCATAACTGAATTTCGCCAACTCCTGCAAGCCTTTGCACATGTGAGGATTGTTCCAGAACGCTTTCCGGTACCAACCGAACTGCACAGCGGGTGGAAGGCGCGTTTGTACAATGGGGTATTTGTGCGCGGTTTTAATATCGTCCCGCGATCCTGGGTGCGGCAATCGGGCTGGCATCTGCTTGCCCTGGCACAAAAGTAATCTCTGATGCAGCGAAACCTGTTGAAGCTTACGCAAACTGAATATGATGTCCTGGTGATTGGGGGCGGTATTTATGGAGCCTGTACAGCCTGGGATGCGGCTTTGCGCGGTTTGCGCGTCGCGCTGATTGAGCGTAGTGACTTCGGGAATGGGACATCGGCTAACAGCCTGAAAACTATTCATGGTGGGCTGCGTTATTTACAGGATGGTAACCTGCTGCTTGTCCGTAAAATGATTCAGGAGCGTAAGAACTGGCTGCGCATTGTGCCGCATTTAGTTCAACCACTGCCGTTTATTTTGCCAATCGATAAGCGCACTATAACCCGTACCCAACCTGCTTTGTACGCCGCCGCCGCGTTGATTGATGCAATCGGTTTTGACCGCAATCGGGGACTGCCGCCTACGCAGCACTTACCGGCGAGCCGTGTGCTTTCCCAGGCTGATGTGCGACGTATGGGGTTTACGCAGATGGATGGGGCGCTGCTTTGGTACGATGCGCAGATGTACAATTCGGAAAGGGTGATGCTGTCATTGCTTCAAGGGGCGGCACAACACGGCGCAGACCTTGCGAATTATGTCGAGATGGTGCATCTGCTGCATGAGGGTCGGCAAGTACGAGGCGTGGTCGCACGTGATGTAATCACCGGCTCACAGTTTGAAGTGCAGGCAAGGTTGACCATCAACTGTACCGGCCAGCAGGTCGATACCATCACGAATCCGATCAGCTCTGGTAGCTCACGTTTTCGACCATCCGTAGCGGTTAATCTGGTTACGCGCCAGATACGGCCTGATCCGGCAGTTGGGATTACGGGTACACATGGACAGACTTTGTTCGTTGTCCCCTGGCGCGATTATTCCCTGATCGGCACGCTGCACTTACCTGTTACGGCTGTACCGGACATTAATCAGATTCCTTTGCCCGTCGTTCAGGATTTTATAGCTCAGGTGAATAGGGCTTTGCCAGAAGCCTGTCTTACCCTCGACGATATATACCGGGTGCATAGCGGCTATCTGCCAACTATTGACGGCGGTGTTCAACTTCTGCGTGAAGGTCGAGTGTGCGATCATACGCTTGCGGAAGGTATCGAAGGACTCATTACAGTAGTGGGGGTGAAATACACGACGGCGAGGATGATTGCGGAGCAGACGATTGATCTCGCGGTGCGCAAGCTCCACTATAAATCGCCGACCTGCGCCACTGCGCACATCCCTCTGTCGGGTGCTGACAGTACTGCCGCAGCATCTAAGCTGGTTAGTCCCGCTGTGCTGGCACATCTTAGGCAAACCTACGGCGCAGCCTATAGGGATATCCTTCAATATCTAGAGGCGGAGCCCACATTAGGCACGCCGGTTGCCCCTGACACTTTTGTGACCGCCGCCGAAATTATTCATGCAGTTCGCGCCGAAATGGCTCTGACCCTCACGGATGTGATCCTGCGGCGCACCGAACTGGGGACAGCGCGTCTGCCTGATCCTGCGACACTCCACATCTGTGCTGAAATTATGGCACGTGAGTTAGGGTGGGATAGTGTGCGCCAACAGTATGAAATCGACACGCTCGTCAAAAAGTACCCAAATTTAAACTATGCATATGAGGTCTAAATGGCGGAACGACTGTGGCAGTTGGAAATGTTCCAACGCTCATTGAAAAAGCGGCAAAAGCTCGCGGCCTTGTTCGAAATGATGGGCACTACCCAGCAGCAACGCTGTCTGCTTGTGACCTGCGGCGACAACAATGGTGCGCTCAATTGGTACTTTCGTGAGCATGGGGGTCAGTGGACATGGGCGGACGTGACGGGAGAAAATCTTGCGGAAATGATGCAGCTTCTCGGTGAGCCGGTTGAGCAGGCCGAGCTACAGCGCCTGCCGTTTACCGATAATCAGTTTGATTGTGTGGTGTCGATTGATGTACTTGAACATTTACCAGACGATCAGCCCTTTCTCGCGGAAATCCGGCGTGTATTACAGCCGGGCGGCACAGCAGTGGTAACTGTCCCTAATGGCGATCCCAGGCTGCTCGCCAACCGTATTAAATGGCGGGTAGGGATGACCCCCGAAGTCTACGGCCATACTCGCGCTGGCTATACGGTTGCTGAGCTGAGTGAGAGACTACAGAAATCGCAGCTTATCCCTCTGCAATCTGGCGGTTACTCTCGCTTTTTTACCGAAATGATGGAGCTGATTATCAATTATGTTTATGTTTTCTTACTCTCACGCAAGAAAGACACCGGCCGTATTGCTCCCACCTCTTCCGGTGAGCTAAAGACACACGGGGCAGCTTACCGTGTGTATAGCTTGCTTTTTCCCATTATGCATTTGGTGAGCCAGTTAGACCGGCTGCTTCCTGCCAGCATCAACAATGCGGTTATTGTGGTGGCAAGGAAACAAACATGAATGTGCTAATTACGGGTGGCGGCGGTTTCCTCGGCAGCCACTTGGTTGAGAGTCAATTGGCTCAGGCTCATCATGTACGCACCATTGATTTGCATACACACGATTTGCGCCATCATGATCGTGTGCAAATCGTACAGGGTGACATCGAGGATACAGCATTGATGCGCAAACTACTGGCTGGCGTTGATGTCGTTTATCATCTCGCCAGCGCACATTTGGATGTAAGCCTGTCCAATGCTCACTACCAGCGGGTCAATGTGGACGCCACCTTGCAACTTCTACAAATGGCGCAGACGGCTGGTGTACAGCGATTTGTGCATTGCAGCAGCGTAGGTGTGATCGGGGATGTTGATAACCCGCCAGCCAACGAAGAAACGCCGTGCAGCCCAACCAATATCTATGAAAAAACCAAGCTCGCCGGTGAACTCGCGGCACTCGCTTTTGGCAAGTCTAACAATTTTCCAGTGGTTGTTGCCCGCCCCGCCTGGATTTATGGGCCGCGCTGCCCACGCACCCGTAAATTAATACGCACAATTCGCAAGGGACGCTTTGTAATTTTTGGTAATGGCAAGGTTTTGCGGCATCCGGTCTATGTTGCGGATGCCGTCCGGGGTCTGGAACGCTGTGCGATGGCAAGTCAGGCGCAAGGGGAGGTTTATATCATTGCTGGAGATGCACCCGTTACGATTGAAACCCTCGTTGACACCATCGCATCCGTTTTAGGCGTGAAAGCTCCGACCTGGCATGTATCAGTTAGCCTGGGGCTTATGGCTGGGTATTCACTGGAAGCAGCGTTCAAATTGTTAAAAAAACAGCCACCACTGTCTCATCGCAGTATGGATTTTTTTCGCAAGAATAATGCCTACGACATTAGCAAGGCTCGCCGTGAACTTGGATTTGAACCGTTGGTGGATCTCAAAACGGGTCTTGCACAGACGTTAGAATGGGAGGCTGCTCATGGATGATTCGCTGAAGGCAAAAGTGAATGCGGTACATGACTACTGGAATACGCATACACTGGGTTTACAGTACATCACCGATCATAATCTCGAAGTCGGCTCACCAGCCTTCTTCGCACATATTCGCCCCTGGATGAATCCGTATAAATTCCCCTGGATTATGGAGCGCATCGAGCGCGAATCCCAACTCTTAAAAGGTAAACACCTGTTGGAAATTGGCTGCGGAATGGGTTACGACAGCCTGGAATTTTTAAAACGGGGCGTGCGTGTGACTGCCACCGATCTCACACCGAATGCGGTTAAACTGGCTCAACGCCATTTTGAGATTGAAGGTGTAAAGGCTGAGGATGTGCGCACCGCGAATGCGCTGGAATTACCGTTTGTGGATAATACCTTTGATGCTGTCTGGTCGAATGGTGTTCTGCACGCCACTGGCGACACTTTTCGCGCCGTACAGGAAGCGCGTCGCGTCCTCAAACCGGGGGGGCGGATCATCATTTCGCATTTCTACCGCAAGCCCTCATGGATGTATTACATGAATCGGCTGGGGCGAGAAAATATCGAATATAAGGAAGAAGACCCGCCCGTCAACCAGTTTTTAACCGATAAAGAGATTAGTGCCTTATTCGAGGGCGTTCAGATTGTCGAAGCCGCACGCGAACATCACCGTGCTTTACCCGTTCGGCGTGATGGGTGGAAGGCGTTTCTGTACAAGTATGGCTTCAGACCTGTCTACAACCTTATACCGGAGCCGTTAGCGAAAGCCTTCGCCTATAAACTCTCGGTCACAGGTATCAAGGTCTGATGTGTGGCATCTGCGGTATTTATGATCCTGTGGGGGCGCAGCTCGAAATCCTGCACGCCATGCTTCAATCCATTATCCATCGGGGGCCGGATGAAGAAGGTACTTACCTGGACGGCGCTGTCGGTCTTGGCAGCCGCCGTTTAAGTATTATTGATCTGCCCAACGGCCATCAGCCGATCAGCAATGAGGCGGGTAAGGTGTGGGTCGTCTTTAATGGCGAGATT
>JALHRI010000071.1 GCA_022841525.1 Alphaproteobacteria bacterium
GTCCGGCACCGGAAAAGAATTGATCGCGCGCGCGCTGCATTTGCTGGGCACGCGTAAACATCAGCCATTTATCGCGCTGAACATGGCGGCAATTCCTGCCGACCTGGTCGAAAGCGCCTTGTTTGGTCATGAAAAAGGCGCCTTCACCGGCGCCTACCAGCGCCAAAGCGGTGCGTTTGAACAGGCCGAAGGCGGCACCTTATTTCTGGATGAAATTGGCGATATGCCGCTACATGCGCAAACACGCTTGTTGCGTGTCCTTCAAGAAGGCACCTACGCGCCGATTGGCTCTGCCCGCCACCACAGTAGCAATGTACGCATCATCACCGCTACGCACCGCAATTTGCAGGATGCGGTTATGCAGGGAAGTTTCCGTGAAGATTTGTTCTACCGTTTGCATGTCGTACCACTGGTGATGCCGCCACTTCGCGCACGCGCAGAGGATATTCCCTATTTAGCCGAGCATTTTCTGCAAGCTGCACACGCACAGAATATGCCGTTGAAACATTTAAGCACCTCGGCGACATTAGCGCTGATGCAGCACCGCTGGCCGGGCAATGTGCGTGAGCTAAAACATCTAATACTGCGTTTAGTTACCAGCTCGCCGCGCCCAGAAATCCGCGCTGAAGATGTGCATGATTTGTTAGTACCTCAAGCGCGCGCTAAACGCCAAGAACTCGAAGCATCAAAACCAGCTTCAGATGAAGATAACGCAGCCGCAGAAGCGCTGCGCTCGCTAGAGCAAACGATTCATCAAGCGCTCAAGCATGGGGTGATGCAGCTTTCCCCGCACGCGAAACTTTATGATGTACTGATGCCCTGTTTTGAGCGGCCGCTCATTCAGCTCGCGCTGAATGAATCAAACGGCTCACAGGTCAAAGCTGCCAAACGGCTAGGCATCAATCGTAATACGCTGCGCAGTAAATTAGCGCAATTAAACAGCGAGCAACCATCATGACCCAGATTATGATTCCGCAGGAATTAAGCGAAGAACTAGGTCGCATCACGCTGTCGCGCAGCCGCAAACGGCTGGTGCAGCGCATGTTCTGGATTTCGAGTATCTGCCTGCTTGGTCTGCTGATTGTGGCGTTTAATCAAATTGCGGATGCCAAGCTTGGAAGCATCGACCCGCATCACGTGATGATTGCAGTACTGCTGACGCTGCTATTGTTAATCACACTTGGCTCTATTGTGGTGAGCGATGCCTACCGTCTCTGGAAGCGCACACGCGAAAGCTTAAGCGGCAACCGCTTGCAGCGCCGCATTTTTGCGATGTTCTGCGCGGTCAGCATCATCCCCACGCTGATCGTGACGATGTTTTCGGTGCTATTTTTTAACGTAGGGGTCAATTCCTGGTTTGATAAAAACGTCACCAGCACGCTGAATGCATCGCTAACGGTCACGAAAGCGTACATGAACGAGCATAAAGTAAGCATTCTAACCCAGGCATTTGGCGTTTCTGAACTGATGGATCAGCATTTTACGCTGCTCACCATTAATCCGCCGGCTTACGAGAAAATACTGAGTGAAGAAATCAGCCGTCGCGGACTTTCTGAGGCGATTATTTTTAGCCGCGAGCACGTGCTGGCGCGCACGGCACTGAGTTTTTCGCTGATGTTTGAGCGCATGCCGGAGTTGGTTTACGACCGCGTGAACACGCAAGGCTCGCAGATCATCTCGCAGGATGATGATAAAATTCAAGCCATCGTGCGCATTCACCAATTTCCGGATGTGTACATGTTGGTAACGCGCACGGTGAATCCGCAGGTCATCGCACACATGAAAGCGGCGAATGATTCCACGAAATACTATCACCGCCTGCAAGACGACATGAAGGCGATGCAAACGCAGTTCCTGATCGCGTTTAGTATGCTCGCACTACTGATGCTGTTCATCTCCATCTGGGCGGGGATGCGCCTTGCGGTGCGTATTATCGGGCCGATTTCGCTACTCAATCAGGCATCTGAGCGGGTGCGTGCGGGGGATTATTCCATCCGCGTGGAAGAAGGCCCACAGCACGATGAAGTGGCAAGTCTGGCGCGTACATTCAACCGCATGACCACACAAATTGAACAGCAGCGCAGCCAGTTACTCGAGGTCAACCGCGTGGTCGAAGAACGCCGCCGATTCATTGAAACCGTGCTTTCTGGCGTATCCGCCGGCGTGCTCGCGGTGGCGAATGACTACACCATCACGCTCAGCAATCGTCGCGCACTTCAGCTGTTGCAGCAAGATGCGATGGAAAGTTTGAGCGGACTGCGAGTGAGCGATGTTGCCACTGAAATTATGCCGCTACTTACTCGTGCCCGCAGCACGCCGGATAAAGATGTGAATGCCGATATTACCTTGACGAGCACAAAGGGCGAAACATTAAGCTTACACGCGCGCGTCACCGCAGAACGCTATATGGGAACCGTAGAGGGATTTGTCGTCACGCTCGATGATATTACACCGCTAGTGCAAGCTCAGCGAAGCGCCGCGTGGAGCGATGTTGCACGCCGCGTTGCGCATGAAATTAAAAACCCCCTCACCCCCATCATGCTGTCCACCGAGCGGCTCAAGAAAAAATTCGGCGAAGAGATTACGTCCGATAAAGAAGGCTATTTCCGTTATATTGACACCATCTCGCGGCATATTCGCGACATCGGTACGATTGTTGAAGAATTTGTCAATTTCGCGCGCATGCCTTCGGCAAAACTTTCCCCGCAAAAGCTGGCACCACTGATCCAAAAAGTTGTGTTCTCAGAAAGCACCGCGCATAGCGCGCTACGTTACGCACAGGAACTTGATGCATCACTGATGATTCAACTTGATGAGGGGCTGCTATCGCAGGCGCTGCTTAATCTTCTCAAAAACGCAGCAGAAGCGCTGGAATCTGTGCCTGATCTTGCCACACCCACCATCCGCATTGTGCTTAGCCGCGACGGTGATGATGCCGTACTGCGCATCGAAGATAATGGTCCCGGCTATCCGGTTGATAAACTCAGCAGCCTGACCGAACCCTACGTCACCACGCGTGCGAAAGGTACCGGACTGGGACTGGCGATTGTGAAAAAAACCGTCGAGGAGCATCGTGGCACACTTACGCTCAGCAATAGTGAGAGCGGCGGAGCGGTGGCAACGATGCGTTTTGCTATCGTGGAGGTGATGGCTGGGTGAGTGAATTCACCCACATGTCACAGTGATAAAAATAATCGAAGTAAAAAAAGGACTAGACATTGGCTGATTTCGTTGTAACATTTGCGCAACAAGAGCAATACGCAAAAATCACTCGGCAAGTAAAGGCAAGTAAACCACGCTAGATTGGTTTAACTTTTACACTTCAGGGGATAACGCCGTATGGCTTCTGACATTCTAATTATTGACGATGAAAAAGACATCACCGCGTTGGTGTCTGACATCTTAAAAGACGAAAAATTCACCACCCGCACCGCGAACAACTCGGATCAGGCGCTCAAAGCTCTGGCTGAGCGAGTGCCATCTGCCATTGTGCTGGATATCTGGCTGCAAGGCAGCGAACTGGATGGTCTGGGCATTTTAGAAATCGTGCAGAAAAAATATCCGCACGTGCCGGTTATCATGATTTCAGGTCATGGCAATATCGAAACCGCCATTACCGCCATTAAAATGGGCGCGTATGACTATATCGAAAAGCCCTTCACCCCGGAACGTCTGGTGATCAATGTTCGCCGCGCGCTGGAAGCGGCAAAGCTTCGCGGTGAAGTGCGCGAGCTTAAACATCGCGGCTCACCTGAGGCGGATTTGATTGGTAGCTCTGCGTCAGTGAACAATGTTCGCCTCGCTGTTGAGAAAGTAGCCCCTGCCAATAGCCGTGTGCTGATTACCGGTGCGCCGGGCACAGGTAAAGAGTTGGTAGCACGTTTGATTCATGCCCGCAGCCTTCGCGCTAACGGCCAGTTTGTGGTGATGAACGCTGCCGCCCTCACCCCTGCGCGCATTGAAGCAGAGCTGTTTGGCACGGAAGATACGAACCCCAACGGTGGTGCTGAGAAACTTGGCCTGCTGGAGCGGGCGCATGGCGGCACGCTCTTTATCGACGAAGTTGCTGACATGCCCATCGAAACGCAGGGTCGCTTACTGCGCGCACTGCAAGAGCAAGCGTTTGAACGCGTGCGCGGCAATAAACGCGTCGCGGTGGATGTGCGTGTGATTGCAGCGACGAACCGCGATCTGCTCACCGAAATTCAGGCCGGACGTTTCCGCGAAGATTTATATTACCGCCTCAACGTCGTGCCGCTGCGTATGCCTTCGCTGCGTGAGCGCCGCGAGGACATTTCGGCACTGGCGCACCATTTCCTTAAACGCGCGGCAGATGCTATGGGGCTTCCCGCACGTAAACTATCGGAAGATGCGCTTGCCGTGCTGCAAGCCTATAACTGGCCGGGTAACGTGCGTCAGATGCGTAACGTGATGGAATGGCTCATCATCATGGCGCAGCCCGATGCTTCGGGTGAAATTCGTGGTGAGTCGCTGCCACCAGAATTGGTGGATACCAATATCAGTGTGCTGCGCACCTCGGAACTTCCGGGCGACATCATGTCGATGCCGCTGCGTGAAGCGCGTGAAACCTTCGAGAAGCAATATCTGGCAGCCCAGATTAACCGCTTTGGAGGCAACATTTCAAAAACCTCAAACTTTGTCGGCATGGAGCGCTCGGCGCTGCACCGTAAGCTGAAAATGCTTGGCATCGGGGGAGATGATAAGCAAGCCGCCTGAAAGGATGGGGAAGCGGAACCGGCCGAATCTGGGGAGGAAGCCGAGTGCGGCAAAGATGCCAAAGATTCCGCTAATTCCGTTTCAGAAGTTGAGACAGTCCCTTAACATTCAAGCTTTTGCTTGATTTCAGAGCTAATCGTTTGCATAAGCTAAATGAAAGGCTCGCGTTAAGGGCATGCTAATCTCCGGTACGCCGGACGCACAGTGAAGGAAGTTATGGCTGAAGCGCAGTCACAATCCGATCAGTCGATGGAGGAAATTCTCCAATCCATAAAGCGTATCATCGCTGAAGAAGGCGAAGAGAGCACGCCTTCTCCATCTGCGGCAAATAGCGCGGAAGATGATATACTGGAGCTTACCCAGATGGTCACCGAAGATCAGGCTTCACAGTCTGAAACTCCTCCCATGTCGGTGGATGCACTGCTCGATGCACTGGCGGATGCACCCTCTGAACTTTCAGCAGCGGAGCCGATTGTGCAAGTGGTTGAACCCGCCACGGAAGATTTTTCGTTAGCGGAAGAGCCGGTACCCGCTCCGCCTGTGGCGGAAGCGTTCACGTCGCCAGCGAATGCTGTGGAAGAAGAAGCCATTGCTTCCGCGGGAACACTTGCCGCCTCTGCAGCCGCTCTGCGTCAATTAAAGCAGCCCGAACCCACCCCGCCTGCGGATGCTTATGCAAAAGCTGATCGTGTGTTTTTCCGCTCCGGCCAAACAGTGGAAGACCTGGTGTTAGAGGCGCTGCGCCCCATGCTGCGTGAGTGGGTGGATGGTAATATGCCGGGCATGGTCGAGCGCATGGTCGCCCGCGAGATTGCAAAAATCCGCGCCCAGATGGGCTAGTTTCCAGCTAGTTTCAAAGTTGACTAATGATCGTTTTCGCAGCTTCTGCAGGGTTGCGCGCCGCGGTAATCGGCCGGCCAATCACTAGAAAATCGGCGCCGCGTTCAATGGCTTCTTTCGGCGCCATCACGCGTTTTTGATCATCCGCACGGTCCGTTTCCAGGCGAATGCCGGGAACCACCAGTGTAAAATCTGGGCCGCAATGGCGGCGTAGCATCGCAATTTCATAGGCAGAACATACCACGCCGTCCAGTCCAGCACTCTGCGCCAGATCCGCAAGTCTCAGCACCTGATCGTTGAGGTGATCTTTATAACCAAGCATGCTGACATCATCCTGATCAAGGCTGGTCAGTAGTGTAACCCCCACAATCAGTGGCCGCTCTTTACCGGTAACCTGCGAGAGATGATCGGAAGCCTCAATCGCCGCGCGCAACATCGCACGGCCGCCGCCAGTATGCACGGTCATCATGAACATGTTCATCCCCGCCGTGGCAGAAATCGCGCGCGAAACGGTGTTGGGAATGTCATGAAA
>JALHRI010000072.1 GCA_022841525.1 Alphaproteobacteria bacterium
CGGGGTACGACACGTCAGCGCATCGAAATATTGGAGTGACCGGCTTCCTCAATCGCTTCTGGACTGCATAATCACTGGATCATCAACTTACAATGACCTCATACATCCGCAAACACACCATTTTCCCCGAAGAATTCCCGGAACCTTGGGCATCCGATTGGGGCGAAGATGAATTCGGTCTATGGATGGCATTCACCTACAAAGGCGTGCGGCAGGCGTTTCGCTGGTGTGAACCGGGGACGTTCATGATGGGGTCGCCACCAGATGAGCCGGAACGAAATGATGATGAACGGCAACATGAAGTCACGCTAACCAGAGGTTTCTGGATTGCGGATACGACGGTGACACAAGCGCTGTGGGAAGTGATCGTGGGAGAGAATCCCAGTAAATTTAAGGGTGAAGATCGGCCGGTTGAGAATGTCAGTTGGGAGGATGCACAAGCTTTCGTCGCCAAGATGAACGGCTTGAAAGTGGAATTGAAATTATGCCTACCGACCGAAGCGCAATGGGAGTACGCCTGCCGCGCCGCGAGTAGCACGCCGTTTTGCTGGGGAGATCAAATTGATTCAACGCTGGTTAATTTTGATGGAAGTAATCCATACAATAAGGGTAGTCCAAGTCAATATCGGAAGAAGACAGTCGCAGTCAAAGAATTGCCATGCAATGACTGGGGCTTGTACCAGATGCACGGTAATGTGCGGGAATGGTGCCAGGATTGCTTTGAAAATTACCCGGCGGAGCTGGTAATCGATCCACAAGGATCGGAATCTGGCAACTCTCGCGTGCTGCGCGGCGGCTCTTGGTTCGACATGGGTATGCGCTGCCGGTCTGCTAACCGCCTTCTCCATGGTCCGTCGCGCCGCAGCGGCACTGGTTTCCGTCTTGCCAGAGGTCACTGAGCCGTTTATCGATAACCTTCATGGTGTGGATGGGGAGTAGCGGGAATATTGGCTAACAATTATCGTATATAAGATGCACTTAGTTATTATTTCGAAATAATCTGATGAATTTTCACCCTATTTAAGGATAACACCGTGGGTAAACAATATATAAAGTATGAAATAAATGGCGAATCAGTCTATGTAGAAGCGGAATCCATTTCATCTGAAATGGATGATGAGATTAGTCATGACGACGCTGGCCTAATAGAGGGCGGAAAATTTGAAACGGCCTTGAAGGGCCTAAAGCCTATTGCGAATGCGGTTATGGAAACCTTGAATGATTTAAACAATCCTTCAGAAATTTCTCTTGAAATGGGCATTAAATTTGGTGCAAAGACTGGTGTGATTTTAGCATCGGCAGATACCGAAGCGACCATGAAAGTAACGCTCAAATGGCAAAAGAAACCCAATCATGAGTGAGCTGCTGAACAAATGGGTTGCAAGAATCAGCAAGGCCCATGTTACTGATGGCAAATTAGAACGTGGCAAGATTGTTGGCACTGGTTTTATTTCTGTTTATCCCTGGTTGATAACCTGTAATCATGTGGTTGCTGATTGCATTGGCAAAAAATCTACCGACATGCTGGATGCTGGTGAGATTTCAGCAATGGTGATCGATTTTCCTTTGTATCCGGGGAAAGTAAATAATTTATTTCAAGCCGAAATAGTGGTCAGTAAACCAAAGCTATCGTCACCTAAGTTGGACGACATTCATGATGTTGCGATCCTAAAACTAAAATTGATGGATGCTAACGGCACGGTGGTAGATGATGAATGGGCATCTGAATGGAAATATGAGAAGGTAAATTACGAAAAGCATAAAGTATCTGCAAAGGGTTTTTTTATTGAAAAAGCCAGCTTGTTGGAAGGCGAAAGCATAACCAGTTGCACTGACGGTTTGATTGAGTTGGATTTAGACGTTGATGAATCAATCGGAGGTGCCAGCGGATCTCCGGTATGGAGTAAAGACGAACATGCGATCATCGGTATGCTGTCGAGTCAACGTGGAGAAAGTGCGCCCAATTTCAGATATAAGAAAGTGTACATGATACCGATGCACAAAATCCTGGATGCATGTCAGGAGCACAAGTCAGCGATTCTTGCCTATAAAGAAAGAAAATTTGATTTTGATGCAGGTGGCGATGCAGAGACATTCCTGGCGAGTGCTAAAGGCGAGCTGGTTTCGTGTTTAAGCGCAGATCACGTCAAATATGCGCTGAATGACTTCCTGAAGAAACAGCAGTGGGATATGAATTTATTGTCTGATGCAAATGCGTTGTGTGAGCGAATGCTAATAGAATGTCCCAGAAATGCAGCAAAAATATATCGAGACTTGACAATATGCACACGAGAATCTCTTAAGGAACTAGAGCGCGGAGAACATTATAAAAAAGCGAAATATCTGATTGAAGACATGAAGAAAATAATTTCTCTTTTATCTTTGTATGTGCTAAAGAAAGAGAATATAACGCAATTACGCCAGGACATCGTCTATTCCTCGTCATCAGTCAATCTGACCGTGGCACATGAGACTTTGGGGAGCGCAGAGTTAGTATCCGCAGCCAGAATGCAAGCAAACCCACGTTTTCGAAAACATGAAAAGCGACCAATAGTGCTAGGTCAATACGCCGTTTCACATTTTGATCTGGAAATTGGAATTGGTAAGAAAGATAACTGGATTGATGAAATTGGAAAGAAAGTCTGGCGTGTTTTTTTTGAAAATAAATATGATGAATCATCTTACTCAAGACAGGATTTAAGTGATCATATCCGAAGGGAACTTTGTGCAAATGATCCGGAGAAGATAAATTGTTATCTTGTTGTATCAGTTAGTCCGCAGGATAAAAATGAGTCCCCACTGCTGGATAAGAGCAACCGCCAGAAATTTAAGGAAGCATTTCCTGAGTTACCAATTATTATTCTTGATAACACCAATGTTGAGGCAGCCTATGTGGTTTCTGACCGGGATTTGATGGTTGAACTTTATAAATTTTTAGACATATGTGAGAGATATGACAATAGAACTGATAGGCAGTCAAATGGATAGACTGCGAGCAGACATCGCGAAACTTGACGAAGTAACGGAACTCAATCTGCCGAAGTACGGTTCATGGCCGTCCACCGTGCATCAATTTGACCAAAAAAGTATCAACGTTCTGAAAACCGCTTTGGCTGCACGCCGCCCGGTGTTGTTGCGCGGTGAACCGGGCACGGGTAAAAGTCAGTTAGCACATGCGGCGGCTGTGGTTCTGAAGCGTTTGTTTGTTTATGAAGTAGTCAATGCGCATACCGAGGGGCAGGATTTGCTATGGAAATTTGACGCAGTCAGTCGACTAGCAGAGGCACAAACCCTGAAAGATGGCGATGATAAAAAAAAGCTACTCGATACCAAACGCTTTATCTCACCCGGTGTCTTGTGGTGGGCGCTGGATTGGAGCGCTGCGCATGATGTTTATAGGGAAAGTCAATACCAATTGTCATTTCCTGAAAAGCCGCCTGGCTGGGAGCAAGCGCATGGCAGCGTGATTCTGATTGACGAAATAGACAAGGCCAATGCCGAATTGCCCAATAGTCTGCTGGAAATTCTCGGTAATAACGCAATCAATATTCCCTGGTTGAAAACCACTATCGGCGGCAAAGCCGGTTTGCCGCCACTGGTGGTCATTACTACCAACGAAGAGCGAGAATTGCCAGCTGCGTTCGTGCGCCGTTGCCTAGTGCTGAATCTCGATCTACCCAAAGATGAATCAGAATTAATGGATTTATTGATCAAACGCGGGCAACTGCATTTTGGCGGTCAATGCTCTCCTGAAGTACGCAAGAAAGCCGCCGGACTATTGATCAATGATCGCAGAATTGCTAAAGAGAAAGGTGTGACGCCGCCCGGACAAGCGGAATATCTCGATATGCTGCGCGCATTGTCGGTGCTGGCGGAAACAGAAGAAGGTCAATTGGACATGCTGAGTCAGATCAATGAATTTGCATTGCGCAAATATCCGGTGATGCATGACAAGTGAAATAGACGATTTAATCGATCAATCATTTATTCGCGGCAAAAGTAGCGTGAGCCGTGCAGAATTGTTATGGGGATTAAAAACACTTGAGCCTGATCAGCATGAGCGGATTGCAGCCATTCTTGGATTTGAAAGATACCCGGAATTAGATCAGAAAGAAGATCAACAGTATAGACAACAGCCCGAAATTCAGCCAGAAGAAAGTAATATAGGCAGGAATATTGGTAGCGATCAACAACCAGAGTTGATTGATAAACCAGAACCGGCCTTGGCAACCTCCTCCTCCTTTTATCGCATCATATCCCGTACCATCGATCCAACGCATAGCCAATCAGAAGCGCGCGCGCTAAGCCTTCCAGACTGGTTTACCCAAGCATCGCCAACACTATTAACAGAAACGGCGACACGGATACCGGCCTGCCATCAAATCCAACCTTTGTATACAGAGCTCGCTGATTGGTCACGCGTACTGCCCTTTTTACAAAAAGTGCTGGGTGCTCATGTCGAAGGGCGCAAGCCGGATACGGCGCAGCTTGTTAAACTGGTGGCCAATGGTGAAATGATCCGCCGTATTCCGCGCAAGCAGCGGTACAGTTGGTCGGCTAAGGCGCGGGTGTTGATTGATGTCACTGACGATAACTTTCCTTACCGGCGTGATTTTCTGCAACTGCGCGAGCGGCTGGTACAACTGCGTGGCGATGAAGGACTGGACGTGCAATTTGTCTACGATGAGCCGGGTGGAACTATCGCACGTTATGATCAGAAGCGCGAAATCATCGAACCGTGGCGATTGCCCGAACCGGGTACGCCGATTCTTATCCTCAGCGATCTTGCCATGCAGTCGCAATCACGCCAGTCACTGTACAGCTGGCTGGCATTTGGACAACTGCTGAATGCGCAAGGCTGGCGCGCTACCGTATTAATGCCGGTTGCCGAACGTAACATCGATAATCGTCTGTTGGAGTATTTTGATTGCGTGGTGTGGGACCGGGCTAGCCGTTTCAAGCTGATTAAAGGCGATTATCAATCCGAAAAAGATAAGCGGAATCATGCGGACAGCATCGATCAACTGCTGACGTATTTTTTTGCCAGCGTGCGTGTCGATAGCGGTCTGCTGCGCGTGCTGCGTCATATGCTGCCGGGTAGCTTCGATGTAGGACACGAAGCAGCGATCTGGCGGCACACTGCGGTTATTAGCGAAGGTGACGAGTGGGGCTGGCTGGCTGACAGCAAAAGCCAGTACCTTGAAAAAGCACGTCGTTTGATTGCGGATTTACCGTCTGAACAAAAGCAAAAATTCATTGAATTGATTGGCCGTTATCACGCGCAATACCCGGATGAACTGTATTTTGAGGCGATGTATAACCTGAAATTGCTCGAATTAAAGTTACCGGAGGAGGTGGATGTCGCAACGGAAAAATTTATGCAAGATATGGTCGCTACTTACCGGGATAATCTGCAAAACAGCTTACTGCACGGCTGGGTAAAGCGCCATCTGGCAAGGCATGAGTCACAGGTTTGGCGAGACAGACATGAATACTGGTTGCCGTTTCTGGCATTTGCCAGAATACAGGATGCTCGGTTAAAAAGCGAAACCGAAGTGGAATGGCCGAAAGATATGACGCAAGCCGAAATAGAAACGGTGCTAAGCTATATCAATCATGCGAAAAGCTGGCGAATTTACTGGCTGCGGCAAGAGGGTGAGAAACTGGTTTTATTGGCGGCCGATCAACAACCGGAATCCACGGCGCTGCACGATGAGTGGGCAGCTCAATCGAGATCCGGGTCTTTGGTGTTGTCACTAAGATTAAACGATACACGGATTTTTTACGTGCATGATAACGGTCAAGGACATCAGCGCATCGTCAGCTTGGATTTAACGGAGGTCGGGAAGAACACATTCCGGTTTCCAACTGCGGGACATCATACTTTCCAAATCGGCTGTGAGCGATTTGCCCTGGATGTGATGGCGGCGCAGCAGCAAAAACAAGACTGGATGCGGTTCCTTGGTAGTGGCAGTGAAGGGTTGTACGCTGAATCCGTCAATCCGCAAAA
>JALHRI010000073.1:0-4879 GCA_022841525.1 Alphaproteobacteria bacterium
GTTCGCCAGCAAAATGGGGCAAACCTTTGATGTTGAGCACAGTTTTTACATGGTGATTAAGGCAGTGCTGGTCAGCCATCTGCATGGCAACGCGCCGCAAATCTCGGTGGAGATTGGTCGTACCAACATCCCAACCAAATACCTGCCTAGCTTTAAGGAAATGGAAGAGCTGCTCAGCACCGTGAATGTGAGCTAATATGGCAGCCAAGGACCCCGATAAACGGCCAATTATCATCAAAAAAATCAAAAAAGGCGGTCACGGCCACCATGGCGGTGCGTGGAAAGTGGCGTATGCCGATTTCGTCACCGCGATGATGGCGTTTTTCCTGCTGTTATGGCTGATTGCCTCGAGCTCGAAGGCGAAACTTGACGGCATTGCCGAGTATTTTACCCCCACGGTGGGCTTAAAAGATGCGATGGGTATCGGCTTTCAGGGGGGCACCACGGCGGAAATGGAAGGCATTCGCAAATCGGATAAAGCCCCGCCGGGGATTGTTGCGGGTCAAACGCCTACCGGCCAAACCCCTGAGCAGCCGAAGAAAACGGCTCAGGTTGAAGGCAGCGACGAATCGCAGCTGTTTGAAAAAGCCGAAATGGCCATCAAACAGGCCTTTGAATCTGATCCCACCCTGCGCGAGCTTTCCGATAACATTATTGTTGAGCAAACGCCTGAAGGCCTGAAACTCGAGCTGCAAGATACCGATAAGCACCCCATGTTTGTTACCGGCCGAGCCGAGTTGACCGATGACGGCCGCAAGCTGATTGCCGCAATGAAGGGCGTGATTGTGAAGCTGCCGAATTACATCTCGATCACCGGCCATACGGATGCGATCAGCGGCGGCAACGCGAATTACACCAACTGGGAGCTTTCCTCGGATCGTGCGATGGCCTCGCGGCGGTTTTTGCTCAGTAGCGGCCTGGAGCCTAGCCGCGTGCGTAAAATGGTCGCGATGGGCGATGCCGAGCTGCTGGATCCTGAAGATCCGCGCAACCCGCGCAACCGCCGTATTTCGATTATTCTGCTGCGCGGCACGCATATGGCACTGCCCGATAGCGCGATGCCTACGGGGCGCGATATTCTACGCAATCCAGGTTCTGGCGGGCTATAGCCTGCAGCGGATATGCACAATAAACTGGCTGGCTGTTTGGGCAATGTAGCGATTGGTGACGTTAATCAGCCCGCCGCCACCTTGCGAGGTGCGCACACCATATTGTGCAAGAAACTGGCTTAAATAAGGCAGGGTAACGGCGACATCCGCCTCGCGGATGAGCTGCGAGGTGGGCTGGCCTGAGGTTTTATCCACAGCGTAGAGCTGCGTTTTTCCGGTGACGACGCCAATCACGTTACCGCTTTTATCCAGCAGTGGCCCGCCGGAATTGCCCTTCTGCGCAGACGGCGTGAACTGCAGAAAATGCGGCTCACCCACAGGACCTTCAAAGCCCATCAGATCCGCGCCACGGTAAACCAGTTCGCCGCGAAAGCCGCTATCGCCAGGGTAGCCGACGACGGCCACCGGCTCACCCACGCGCAGATGAGCAATGTTAAAACGCAGCGGTGCAATTCTAGGTGATTTTTGCGGTGTTTTTAACAGCGCTAAATCATGGGTGCGATCGATGCCGATGACCTCGACAGGTGAGGTGGCCGCCCCTGCTATGCTGATGCTTTGGCAGTCACTGAGCACATGCGCATTGGTGATGATATGACCATCAGGCGAGACAAAAAATCCGGTGCCGGAAGAGTAGCGTACGGTGGTTTGCGCCTGTGTGTGCGCTGCAACAAAAACAAGACAGCATGCTGCGGTAGCGAGTGTCATTTGTGCTAGATTAACTGCTGATGACAAGCATTTATTGCGGCGCAGCAATTTTTGCAAAAAATTGGTGGATATGTCCCGCTGGTTTTGCGTGCAGGCCGCGCCACTAGTCATCAGCAGATGGCGCTTTACGCAGGCGCGTAATGTGCGGCGAATGAAGAGTCGTGCCACCTGGCTACGCCAGTTCTTCACGCGAAGAATCCAGCTTGGATTTTTTTGGCTTCGCGGTGCCGAACGTGAAGGTAAGCGCGTCGTCTTTGACGTCGATTTTCACGCTGCCACCTTTGATGAGTTTGCCAAACAATACTTCATCGGCGAGGGGCTTTTTAATCTTATCGGCAATCAGCCTTGCGAGCGGACGTGCGCCCATGGCTTTGTCGTAGCCTTTCTCGGCCAGCCAGTCCTGCGCCGCCTCGGACAGCGTGATGACGACGTTGCGTTCCGTCAGCTGTGATTCGAGTGCGTAGATGTTTTTCTGAACCACCATGCGCACCACGTCGCGCGGCAGATGCGCAAAGCTGATCGTGGCATCCAGACGGTTTCTAAACTCTGGCGTAAACAGCTTGGTGAGGGCTTCTTTATCCTCGCCCGCACGGTCTTCGCGGCCAAAGCCCAGCGGCGATTTGGCGAGGTTTGCCGCGCCGACGTTGGAGGTCATGATCAGAATGATATTGCGGCAATTGACCTGCTTACCGGTTTGATCGGTAAGGCGGCCATAATCCATGACTTGCAGCAGGATATTAAACACATCCGGATGGGCTTTTTCGATCTCATCGAGCAGCACGACGGAGTAGGGGTGCTTATCGATCGCGTCGGTGAGCTGGCCGCCTTGCTCGTGGCCAACATACCCCGGAGGCGAGCCAATCAGGCCAGCGACCGAGTGTTTCTCCATATATTCCGACATATCAAAGCGGGTGATTTCCATGCCGAGCGCTTTGGCAAGCTGCATCGCCACTTCGGTTTTGCCCACGCCGGTGGGGCCGGTGAATAAAAAGCAGCCCAGCGGCTTGGTTTCATCGCGCAGGCCTGCGCGGGCAACCTTCACCGCATCGGTTAGTTCTTCGACTGCCTTGTCTTGACCGAACACCACGAGTTTCATGTTTTTCTCAAGATTTCTGAGAACCTCGGCATCATCGGAGGTGATGGTTTTTGCAGGCATACGCGCCATTTTGGCGACCACGTCTTCAATCTCGCGAACGCTGATGACTTTTTTGCGTTTCGCTTCCGGCAGCAGCATTTGCGCAGCGCCTGCTTCGTCGATCACGTCAATCGCCTTATCGGGCAGTTTACGGTCGTGAATATAGCGCGCCGCAAGGTTGACGGCGGCTTCAATCGCCGCAGGCTGGAAGCGCACGTGATGATGTTCTTCGTAGGATGGGCGCAGGCCGCGCAGAATTTTGATGGTATCTTCTACCGAAGGTTCGGCAATATCAATCTTCTGGAAACGACGCGCGAGTGCGCGGTCTTTCTCGATGGTCTGGTTATATTCCTTAAACGTGGTCGAGCCCATGCAGCGCAGGGAACCGCGAGCCAGTGCGGGCTTGAGCAGGTTGCACGCATCCAGCGCGCCGCCGGAAGTAGAGCCTGCGCCCATGATGGTGTGAATCTCATCGATGAATAAAATCGCGCCGGGAAGTTTTTCGACCGCTTTAATCACGGCTTTGAGGCGCTCTTCAAAATCGCCGCGGTAGCGGGTGCCAGCCAGCAGCGCCCCCATATCCAGCGAGAAAATGACGGCATTGCGCAGCACAGAGGGCACCTCGGAGCGCACGATGCGCAGCGCCAAACCCTCAGCAATCGCGGTTTTTCCTACGCCGGCCTCGCCCACAAAGAGCGGATTATTTTTGGTGCGGCGGCACAAAATCTGCACGGTGCGCTCGATCTCTTTTTCGCGGCCAATCAGAATATCGGTTTTGCCCGCTTGCGCGCGTTTATTTAAGTTCATGCAGTAGAGTTTGAGCGGATCTTTGCTTTGCTCCTCTTCCTCTTTCGCGCTCTCGCGCGCAGGGGTGTAGCGGATCGAGCCGTCTTCCATGTCTTCTTCCTGATGCTCGCGCATGTGCGATGTAATGGCGCGCATGTCGGTGAATTTGATGATGCCGTGCGAGATGTAATTGACGATATCCAGACGCGTGACGTCTTGCTCCTGCAGGAAAAACAGAGCGTGGCTTTCGCGCTCGGAAAACAGCGCGACCAGCACGTTGGCACCAGTGACTTCGTTTTTTCCGGCCGATTGCACGTGAATCGCCGCGCGGTGGATGACGCGCTGAAACCCTGCCGTAGGGCGGGCTTCGTCGATATGGTCAACGGCGAGGGAGGAGAGTTCCTGGGTAATAAAATCCGACAGTGCGGTGCGCAGCTCATCAAGGTTGATGCCGACACCACGCAGCACAGGCGCGCAGTCTGCGTCTTCGAGCAGCGACAGCAGCAAATGTTCCAGCGTCGCATATTCGTGGCGATGCTTTTTCGCGATGTTCAGCGCGCGGTGTAGCGAGTTTTCCAGGTTCTTCGACAACATACTAACGTCCCATGCGAGGTGTTATTCAGTTTCCATGATGCACTGAAGGGGGTATTCGTTGATCCTGGCGTACTCGATGACCTGATCGACTTTGGTTTCGGCAACGTCGCGGGTGTAAATCGCCACTACCGCCGCACCTTTCTTATGTACCGTAAACATCAGATCCATCGCTTCGGAGTGCGATTTTCTGAAGATCTGCTCGATCACGGTGACCACAAAATCCATCGGTGTATAGTCATCATTCAGCAGGATCACCTTGTACATTGGCGGACGTTTGACCTTTGCTAGTGGTTCGGCGATGAGTGTATCGCCATCTAGCTCAGGCTTGCCGCCGTCACCCGGTGCACCCATACGCTCAGCTAAGGTTTCCAGCCCACCAGAGCTAAAATCATTCGCCTGCGTATCTTCCAAGAGTGTCATAGAATTCCTAAGGATCCGTTAATAAAAATAGGGTTTTTTTAGGCGGCAGCACAAAATTCTAACGGGTTCATCGTCGTGAAGCAACTCGCCCTTTGCAGCTTCCACCACGCTGCGCGCTATCATTTAAGTT
>JALHRI010000073.1:4889-5654 GCA_022841525.1 Alphaproteobacteria bacterium
AAGCAGCGCTGATTTTTGTAGCATTTCTGCCGCGCGCGCCACGACGTGAAAATTTTTTCACTTTTTTGTTTTTTCCTAGTTGACATGCCCGAAGCAGTGCGTCTATAAAGCGCTCCCTCGCCGAGGTAAGTGTATGCTTGCTGAAGTGATGTTGCGCGGTGCCCAAACAAGCCAATGATTGGATCCTCACTCGCGCTGATGCATGAATAGTCAATACATATCAAACAAACCAACGCGCGTTTGTCTGGATTTCCTCTGTGCGGCAGACCGTCTGCTCCTTGCGCATGTTATCCACATAAAGACAAGCGACGTTGATGCTGATTGCAAGTTCAACTCACATGCAGTAATTTCAAATGCGTGTGCTGTACGTAGCAAGCGTCTAAGTCTTGGATGAGCGAATAAGGAGAATGCCTGCGAGAGCGGGTCTGCGGAAAAACCGCTACTTCTTCATGCGTTATCATCGTTTCAAGGCATTCCGCTACGTGTGCTTCAATGTCCGCTCCTACGGAGTGGCTTTGTAGTGCTGCAGTAACCACCCTTTGTAACGCAGTTTGCCTAAAGGTAAGCTGTTTTGCACTGTATGTGAGAGTCAAGCAATCTCAAGTGCTAAGATCACGGATGCCGAGCGCATCCGTAAGGGATTTTTATATTTTTAAAGTCTTTATATTAATAAAGCATGAGAAGGGCATTTAGTGGATGCCTTGGCGGTAAGAGGCGATGAAGGACGTGTTACACTGCGATAAGCCATGGGGAGCTGTGAAAGAG
>JALHRI010000074.1 GCA_022841525.1 Alphaproteobacteria bacterium
GTTGCGCCAGAACTGCCAGTAATCATAGGGGGGTAACATATCGGCGTTGAGCCACACCGCACCATCCGCCGTTTTTCCCATCTTCGCGCCCGATGCGGTGGTCAGCAGCGGTGAGGTAATGCCGAAAACATCGGCACCGCCCAGTTTGCGGTTGAGTTCAATGCCGTTGATAATATTTCCCCACTGATCCGAGCCGCCCATTTGCACGCGGCAGCCGTAGCGTTTGTTCAGCTCCACAAAATCGTAGGCCTGAAGAATCATGTAGTTGAATTCAAGGAACGAAAGGTTCTGTTCGCGCTCCAGGCGTAGCTTCACACTGTCCATGCTCAGCATACGGTTGACGGAAAAATGGCGGCCATAGTCGCGCAGAAAATCGATGTAGTTTATTTCTTTCAGCCAATCATCGTTGTTCACCATGATGGCGTTATTTGAAGTTTCATTGCTGCTGAAATCGAGAAATTTGGCAAACACTTCGCGCAGGCCTGCCATGTTGCCTGCGATATCAGCATCGGTCAGCGCGGGACGAGAGGTGTCTTTGCCGCTGGGATCACCGATTTTGGTGGTGCCGCCGCCGAGCAAAACGATGGGTGTGTTGCCGGTTTTCTGCCACCAGCGCAGCAGCATGATTTGCAGCAGCGACCCCACATGCAGCGATTTGGCGGTGCAATCAAAGCCAATATACGCCGTTTTTGGCCCGCTTTTCAGCGCCGCTTTCAGGCCCTCCTCGTCGGTGAGTTGGTGGATGAATCCGCGCTCGCGGATGATGTTCAAAAAGTCAGACATGAGTTTTCCTCGAGTACTCGTCATCGCCTGAATTGCGATTCGCAATTCTAGGGCGATCCACCACTTATGATGGACTGCCCTAGAATCGCAAGCGATTCAGGCAGTGACGCGAAAAATGCGTATCGTTTTATGTTGCGCTCGATATACTCACCCCATGAATATTTCGCAACCTGAATGGATGATTGGCCTGATGAGCGGTACGTCGGTCGATGGCATCGATGCCGCGCTGATTCGCACGGATGGCGAGCAGGTAGTCGCGCGCGATGCGCATATCATGGTGCCCTATGACGCTTCGCTGGCGGCGGATATTCATGCGCTGATGAGGGGAGTGGGTGAGCGCGATGCTACCGCGCGCCGCATCACGCTGGCGCATGTGAAAGTGGTGGAAACGCTGATTGAAAAAGCAAGCATTGCGCGCGGGGAGATTAAGCTGATTGGCTTTCACGGTCAGACGATTCATCACGACCCGGCCAATAAAACCACCGTGCAACTGGGCGACGGCGCACTGCTGGCGGAGCGTACCGGCATTAGCGTGGTGAATGATTTCAGAAGCGCCGATGTGGCAGCGGGCGGCCAAGGCGCGCCGCTGGTACCGCTTTATCATGCGGCGTTGGCGCAAGGCTTACCCAAGCCGCTAGCGGTGGTGAATATTGGCGGGGTTGCGAACGTGACGTATATTGAGGATGATCGGATCATCGCGCTGGACTGCGGCACTGGCGGCGCGCTGATGGACGATGAAATGCGCGCCCGTACCGGAAAAAATTACGATGAAAACGGCGAGAGAGCATCGCGCGGCAGCGTGCATACCGATATTTTAGTGCGCTGGATGGCGCATGATTTCTTCAATTTACCTGCGCCCAAATCGCTCGATCGCAATCAGTTTTCGCGCGACGCAGTGGCGCCGCTAAGCACGGAAGATGCCTTGGCAACCTTGGCGGCATTTACCGTTGAGGGTATTGCCCATGCACTTGCACGCATGCCGCTGATGCCCAAGCGCCTCTTGGTAGCTGGCGGGGGAAGACATAATACACACCTGATGCGCAGCCTGAGCAAACGACTCAATGTTTCCGTAGAGCCGGTGGAAGCCGTGGGCTGGAACGGCGATATGCTGGAAGCAGAAGCCTTTGCCTTTTTAGCAGCGCGCAGTGTTCGTGGATTGCCGCTTTCCCTGCCGACTACGACGGGAGTTCCTCAAGCGGTAACTGGCGGCGCTTTCTATCCGGCCTGAGGCGCGGCTTATTGCGCATTTCTTCGAGTTTCGTGGCAATAAATTCGTCGCACGCCTGCGTCAGCGGATCGAGGTGCTGGCGGTAATAATGATCGGCACCTTCGAACACGCGGTAATCCACATCCGTACCTTTTTGGCTGCGCAGTTTATCGACCAGCGTGCTGACCGCAGGCTCGCTGACGATATCGTCGCGGTTGCCTTGCGTGATGAGACCTGAGGCCGGACAGGGCGAGAGGAAGCTGAAATCGTACATGCTCGCAGGCGGCGAGACACAGATAAAGCCCTGAATCTCTGGCCGACGCATTAACAGTTGCAGCGAAATCCACGCGCCGAAGGAAAAGCCCGCAATCCAGACATGCGGTGCATCGGGGTTTTGCAGCTGCACCCAGTCGAGCGCGGCGGCGGCATCGGTCATTTCGCCGAGGCCATCATCGAACTTGCCGACCGAACGGCCAACGCCACGAAAGTTAAAGCGCAGCACGGAAAATCCGGCGCGCGCGAAACTGGCGTAAAGGCGGTAAACGATTTTATTATTCATCGTCCCGCCGTAGAGCGGATGCGGATGCAACACCACCGCAATGGGTGAGTTTTTCTCGGGGTTGTGGTGGTAGCGCCCCTCTAAACGACCCTCGGGCCCGGGGAAAATAACTTCGGTCATACTGGTCTTTCCATCAAAAAAATCGCTGCAAAGATTGCAGATAGATTGACTTTACCGGCGGTTGGTAGCTTACTTGCGCCAAGTTTGCAACGTTTTGTAATCTATTTTTCTGTCGCCGGAAGGGGGGCGGGTAAAAACGTGTTTGAAACGATTGACAGTATCATCAGCCGCGATCCGGCTGCGCGCTCACGGTTGATGGTGATTCTGACCTATCCGGGCGTACATGCGCTCGCGTTTCATCGCTTCGCGCACGGCATTCACCGTATTGGCCTGCAGCTCATCGCGCGGCTGATTTCGATGATCGCCAGGCTGCTCACCGGCATTGAAATTCACCCCGCAGCATCGATTGGCAAACGCCTCTTTATCGATCACGGCTATGGGGTGGTCATCGGCGAAACCGCCGTGATTGGCGATGATGTGACGCTTTATCACGCGGTCACGCTGGGGGGCACGAGCCTCAGGGGCGGTAAGCGCCACCCCACGCTTGGCCACCGCGTGATTGTGGGGGCGGGCGCGAAAGTGCTAGGGCCCATTACGGTCGGCGATGATGCGCGCATTGGTGCCAATGCCGTAGTGGTAGAGCATGTGCCTGCAGGCGCTACTATGGTGGGGGTGCCGGCGCATATCCTGCAAACCCGCATGGCGCCTCAGGGATTTACCGCGTACGGTACGCCGACCAATGCCGAGGATGATCCCAATCACATCGCCGTACAACAAGTGCTGGCGCGCCTGAATGCGCTGGAAGCCAAGCTGGAGCGCGTATGATTCTGACCACCAAAGGGCGCTACGCGGTGATGGCGATGGTAGATTTGGCCTCGCAGGCAAACGGCGCGCTTGCCGGCACGCCGCAGATTGCAGAGCGGCAGAACATTCCACAAGCCTACCTTGAGCAGATTTTTGCACGGCTGAAACGTGCGGGTATGGTAGAATCGGTGCGCGGGCCGGGCGGCGGGTATCGACTGGCACATGCGCCATCAGCGATTACGATTGCCAGCATCATTGATGCCTCCGAAGAGACGATAAAAATTACGCGATGTTCGGACATGGATACAGGCTGCATCACGCCAAAAGTGCGCTGTTTAACCCATGATTTATGGGATGGTTTGGGCATTCAGATTTATAATTATCTAAACGGTATTACGCTTGAAGATGTGTGTGCGCGACGGCTGAAGGAAAAAATGCCCGCCAGTCTGGATGGGTTGGCATTTGATATGGAAGCCAGTTTGCAGCTGCCAGATGCCTCCGCGCTATGATTTATCTCGACCATAACGCAACCTCGGTGCTGCGCCCTGCGGTGAGAGAGGCGATGCACGCAGTGGAAGCCTTGCCGCTGAATGCTTCATCCGTGCACGCGGGTGGACGCAAAGCCAAGCAGTTGCTGGAAGCTGCGCGACGCGCGTTTGCCGAGCATTTCAGCGTGTTTGCGCATGAGATCATTTTTACAGCATCGGCAACGGAAGCGAATAATATGCTGCTGCGCGCACTGGCGCCATCGCACCGCTTGCTGGTGGCGGCGAGCGAACATCCCTGCATTAAAAATACCGCGCTGCAGCTGGGCGGTGTGGTGATGGCGGTCGATGAGCAGGGCAGGCTCAAGCTGGAGGATTTGGAAGCTAAGCTTGCAGCACTTTCTGGCACGCCTGCACTGGTATCGGTGATGCTGGTGAATAATGAAACCGGCATGGTGCAGAACCTCGCGGAGATTTCGCGCATCACGCGTGCGTACGGCGCAAAACTGCACAGCGATGCGGTGCAGGCATTTGGTAAAATGCGTATCGATGCCGGAGTTCTGGGCGTTGATTTTCTCACCTTCAGCGCCCACAAAATCGGCGGGCCGGTAGGATTCGGCGCGCTGGTGATGCGCAGTGATCAGGGGATTGTGCCGCTTGTAACTGGTGGCGGCCAAGAGCGCGGCTACCGTGCGGGTACGGAAAATATTGCGGCCATCATCGGCGCGGCAGAGCTGCTTTCCTGTATGGATATCGACAAGGAAAACGCACAGGCTCGCCGCCTGCGCACCGAGCTCATCGCGCTGCTGCGCGCGCATGTGCCGCACATGCCGATCTATGCAGAGCAGGCAGAAACCATCGGCAATACGCTGATGATCGGCATGCCCGGCGTGGGCAGCGAAACGCAACTTATTCACTGCGATATGCACGCGGTGGCAGTTTCCGCGGGTTCGGCGTGCTCTTCGGGGAAAATCACCCCCTCGCATGTATTGTTGGCGATGGGTGTTCCGCCCGAGCAGGCACAGCAGGCCATTCGCATCTCGCTGGGCTGGAATAATACGCAAGCCGACATAGAGCAGTTTGCGCGCGTTTGGAGCGAGCTGGCACTGAGAAAAGCCAGTGCCGCTTAAGATCTGGGACTATAAAATTTATCCTGTATTTTAGATACTTACAGGAATCTCGTTAACGATTTTTTAACGAAGATGCGGTAGAGTCATCAAACGTTCACTAAAAAAACAAAAACCAACCTAGATGATGTGTATATGAAATTCACCGCCGCCGAGCGTTGCCACGCGCACGCAAAACATTCGCACCAGATGAGTTTAGTCAAGCCCTCTCCCTGGCGCATGCCAAGGCTTACAGAAAAGCTCAGTGCGCGCAGGTGCTACGTAAACCCCAAGCGCAGCGCGCTTCGCGCCCGTGACGTGTAATTTTTTTCTCCTAGTTTGTTTGGTTAGCGCTCTAGACCCGCCTTCACCGGCGGCTTTTTTTGTAACCTACAAAAACCTCCACCTCTGGTGGAGGATTGGCAGAGTTCTACACAGTAAGTAAGAGACCTCCGCTTGGATCACGAAGTGAACCAAACGGAGGTTTTATGGAC
>JALHRI010000075.1:0-3303 GCA_022841525.1 Alphaproteobacteria bacterium
CAATGTTTGGGTGGGGCGCGTGCAGTACCAGTTCACCGTGCCGCCGAAATATGCGCTGCTTGAGCCGACCGACGTGATTACCATCACGAAGGATGGCGCGTCGTATGTCATGCGGATCAATTCCACGAAGCTGGTGCGAAACGGGATGCAGGAACTCACGGCGGTGGCAGAAGATGTGTCATCCTATGATTTCTACAATCCCGCAGGCACTGGCACGCCGAACATTCAGCCGCCGACGAGCATTTCCGCCACGCGGCTGGAACTGCTCGACCTGCCTGCATTCCCCACCGATGCGGTGACGGATGCGTATTTGCGCTATGGCGTGGTGGGCTTGGGTGGTGACTGGACGGGTTCGGCGGTCTATCGCTCGGATGATGGCGGCGCAAACTACGCCTTGATGCAAACACTCACGGCGCAGGCCACCATCGGCGCGGTGCTGAATATCATCCCTGCGGGGACGGTGTACACTTGGGATAACAGCACCACCATCGACGTGCTTTTAACCTTCGGCCAGCTGCAGAGCGTGACCGACATCGCCGTGCTGAATGGCGCGAATGTGTGCGTCATCGGCGATGAAGTCATCCAGTTCCAAACCGCGACACTGCTCGACACAAACAAATATCGTTTGTCTGGCCTTTTGCGGGGGCGGCTGGGTACGGAATGGGCTGTAGGTAGTCACATAGCGGGTGAACGCTTCATCATGCTGACAAACGCCCTTGCGCGGGAACTGATGGCATCCTCTGGTTGGGGTATCGCCAAGAAGTTCAAGCCCGTGACGGTTGGCTCCACACTCGGGGCGACCACCGCGCAGGATTTTACCTATGCGGCAAAGGCTCTGAAACCTTATTCGCCCGTGCATATCGAGGGCAGCCGAAACGTGGGTGGTGATCTGACCATCAACTGGAAGCGGCGCACGCGCATCGGTGGGGATTGGCGGGACGCGGTGGATATTCCGCTTTCTGAAGAAGCCGAACGCTACGAGGTGGAAATCATGCAGGGGGTGACGCTGAAACGCACCATCATCGGCCTGACAACGCCTTCGACCATCTACACCGCCGCGCAGCAAGTGACGGACTTCGGTTCGGCGCAAAGCAGCGTGCTGGTGAATGTGTACCAGCTTTCCGCCGCCGTCGGGCGTGGATACGCTGGGGTGGCGATGGTTTAGGCTACCATTTGTTCAAGCACTTGAAGCATCGTAAGCCATTCGGGTTTGAAATCACCATCTTCAATCCCCCAAATGGTAGAAATGACGTAATAACTATAACTCCAAAGCAGGATTCGCTCAGCATCCAGTTTCATGGCATTTGAAATAATTTCAATTCGGTTATTTATGGTTCTTTCATCTGCATAATAGCGGTTATGTTTTGGGTTCTTTAGAAAAGCGGCAACTTCAAATTCCGCTTCTCCGATATAGCCTTTTGGGTCGATGCTTAGCCAACCACGCTTTGCATCATACAAAATGTTGTCGTGGTGCAAATCACCATGCAGAAGAACCATCTGTTTTTGTGTGCTGCATAGTGATGTATAAATTGTCTCTGCTTTTTCTAAAGTAAGCGGTGATAGGATTTGGTTTTGCGAAGCTTTGTATCGTGCGAATGCGCGGGATAATGCTGCTACCGATTCAGCACAATCATCTTTATATTTTGTAGCGTGTAGTGAGGAAGCCACATCACAAAAGATTGCAGTAGCCTGACTATCCTTCTGCGTCAAAACAAGCTCGGTGAGAGTGTCGCCTGGAATTACTCTTTCTAATAAAATAGCATGTTCAGATGATTCGTAAACTTTAACGGCTCCTTGCCCTCCATACTGGGTTAGAATATTGGCGGAGTTTTTTTCATCCGAGTTTAGTTTGAAAATTTTCAGAACAGCAGGTTTGTCTTTGTAAATGACATATTGCAACGTGCTTGAAGGAGTCTCGAAAGAATCTCCTTCAAGCTCAAGTTTCCATTGATCTACAAATTGCTGAAGTTTCATGCTCCTCCGATTGCGACGTAATGTTGTCGCATTCTTTAAGAGTCAGCACCAACGTACGCGACGATTCTGTCGTCACTAATTACTAACCGTTCTTCCAACTAACTTCAATAGGATAACATTATGCCAAACACCACTAATCGGGTGAAGTTGCCCTATATTCTGCAATCACAGTCGCAAAAGGAAGTGACGCACAACGCATCACTCGACCTGATTGACGCTCTGTTGCAGGCGGCAATGGTGAGCGTGGGGGTGAATACGCCCCCAGGCTCGCCCGTCGCGGGGGATAGCTACATCATAGGCAGCGCACCCACGGGCGCATGGGCTGGGCAAGCCAAAGCCCTCGCGTTTTACACTACTGCATGGAACTTCATTGCCCCTTGGGAAGGGCTGACGGTATGGGCGAATGATGTAAACACGCTCTACACCTACGATGGCGCGGCATGGGTGCTGACGGTGAACCCCACATCGTTTCAGAATCTCACCATGCTGGGCGTGAATACCTCGGCGGATAGCACCAACAAGTTCGCGGTGGCGAGCGCGGCAATCCTTTTTAATCACATCGGCACGGACATGCAGGTGAAGATTAACAAGAATGCCATAGGCAACAAAGCCAGCTTCCTTTTCCAAACAGGGTTTTCGGGGCGTGCCGAGTTCGGCCTGCTGGGAGATGATAACTTCACCCTTAAAGTTTCGGCGGATGGTTCGACGTTCTTTGATGCCCTGAAAATGCTGGCGGCAAATGGCCGTGTGGCTCTGAAATCCAACGCCGCAGGATTAAGCGGCGCAGGCACAACACAAGGCACGGCAACGGCGATCACCAAGCAAACGAACGAGTTCACCACGGTGGCCGCTGGCACGGGCGGAATCTTGCCATCACCCGAGCAAGGCGAGTTCATTTGTGTAGCGAACGCTGGGGCGAACGCCCTAGCGGTGTACCCCGCAAGTGGCCATAGCATTAACGCCCTAGCAGCGAACGCCGCTTTCTCACTGGCCGCTGGCAAAAACGCCATGTTTTGGGCGGCAACCGCCACCAAATGGTACGCAAACTTGAGCGCATAAGGATTCATTTATGACCACACATCCAGCAAAACATAATCTCTATGTTTATCGCGGCGCGACGTTTTCCGAGCAAATTACTTGGAAAGATGAAGGCGGCACGCCGATTGACCTGACCAGTTTCACCGCACGAATGCAGATGCGCGAAACCGTGGAATCTTCCACGCCATTTCTTACCCTAACCACTGAAAACGGCGGCATCACGCTGGGTGGCGCAGCTGGCACGATTAACATTCTGGCAACCGCCGCCGCCACAGATCGGAAGAGCACACG
>JALHRI010000075.1:3313-5288 GCA_022841525.1 Alphaproteobacteria bacterium
CCCGAGGTAACGCGATGACCGACATCATCACCATCAATGAAGTGATCCAGCTGGTTAAGGTGGAAGAAAAGAAAATCGAGGTGGTTACGGTGGGAACACAGGGACCACCTGGCACAGGCGGCAGCGGTTCAAGCGATCACAGCGCACTGGCAGGACTCGAGAATGATGACCACCCACAATATCACAACGATGCGCGTGGGGATGCGCGGTATTACACCAAGTCGCAGATGGATGGTGCGCTGGCACTGATTCCCAACACGGGACAAGTCACTGTGGATTTTGGCAATGCCAGCGGTGGGGAAGCTGATCTGGCAAGCGTTACCGTTGCAGCCGCTTGGGTAACCGATAGCTCGGTCATTGTTTGCACGGCCGCTGGGGTGGCAACGCCCGATCACGATGCAGAGGATGCAGCACTCGAAGGCATACAAGCGGTGGCGGCAAATCTTAACGAAGGCGTTGGCTTCGACGTAATCGCCCGTGCGCCTCAGGGAAGCTGGGGACGTTTTAACATCAACATTATGGGGGTCTAAACCATGAGTATCATTCTAAAATCTGGCGATTCTGCCGATCTTGCATCGGTGGACGCAAACAAGCGGCTGAAAATCAATCTGCCTATGGCAATGGCAGAGGCTGGTTATTCCGTCATCGCAGGCGAATCTCACGACGGCGCGAATGGTGAGCCGCGCCTGGTGCGTGCGGCTAAAGTTTCCACGGATGGAAGGCTGCGCGTGGGCGTGGATAATATCTATTGGGCGGATACCTTTAATCACACGGTGGTGGATGGTGGCGCGTACCAATTCGTGAGCGTGACGGCAACCATCGCTATGGCTGGTGGCTTCATGGTGTTCAATGCAGGTAACTCGGTGGCATCCGCAGCGGTGGCACGGGCGCAAACCTATAAAACCTTCCCGCTACATCCTGCGGGGTCTTTAGAGGTCATGTTCCGCCTGCGCTTTGCGATTAACCCCATAGCAAACAACGTCTGTGAGTTCGGGCTTGGCTTTGCCGCCACGACCGCCACGCCTACCGATGGGGTATATTTCAAGCTCAATACCGCTGGTTCGCTGGTGGGCGTGATGAATATCAACGGCACGGAAACCACCACCGCGCCAATGCCTGCGCCTGTGGCAAACGAGGTTTATTATTACCGCGTTGTCATCGACCAAGACCGCATAGAGTTCTACATCGACGGGGTGCTGCAAGGGGTCATTCTCTCACCAAACACCGCCGCAGCTGTGTCGCTCTCTCGCTGGCAGCCGCTGCTTATGCGCTGCTACAATGCCGCCGCTACAGGTTCGGCGCAACGAATGGAGATTGCCGACGTATCGGTGATTGCCCGTGATTTGGCTTTGAACCGCCTTTGGGCAACGGCAATGGCTGGCATTGAGTGCGGCAGCTATAACAACCCTCGCGGCGCAGCGGTGGGACAATCTGCCAACTATGTGAACAACACCGCTCCCGTATCGTCCACGCTTTCCAACACGGTGGCGGGTTACGCCACGCTGGGCGGTCAGTTCCAATTTGCAGCGGTGGCGGGTGCAGAAACCGACTATGCGCTGTTTGCCTTTCAAGTTCCCGTAGCGGCGGCTGGCGGCGGCAACCGCAATCTGGTGATCCGAGGCGTTCGCATTGAAACTTTCAATATGGGCGCGGCCTCTGCCACCACGCCCACGGTTTTGCAGTGGGCGTTGGGCGTGGGTTCAACAGCGGTGTCACTGGCAACAGCGGATTCCAACACCGCAGGCACACGCGCACCGAGGCGCATCCCGCTTGGGGTGCAATCCATTCCCGTCGGCACAGCAATCGGTGGAAACGTCGCGCCGATTGATGTGAACCTCGACGCGCCGCTTTATGTCGCGGCGGGAACATTCGTTCACGTCATCCTGCGTATGCCAGTGGGAACGGCCACGGCCTCGCAGATCATCCGAGGGCTTGCCATGATTAACGGCTACTTCGAATAACCAACCCTTCAACC
>JALHRI010000076.1 GCA_022841525.1 Alphaproteobacteria bacterium
ACCCAGCTGCCAAACATCACCGAGTTTACAGCGCGAGGAGACTTCCCCCTCAGGCAGGGTATCCTCACGTGGGTCGCCCGTTTCCTCGTTCGGATTACCCTCAATGATGTGATCCACCTCGGCGATTGAGAAGCCGGTAATGTCGATGGCGAACTCGTCCTGGAGGAGCAGTTCTTTGAGCTCTTCTGCAAGCAGCTCTTCATCCCATCCGGCATTAAGTGCGAGCTTGTTATCCGCCAGCACATAGGCACGCTTTTGCTGCGATGTCATATGCTCCAAACGGATGCAGGGCACTTCACGCAAGGCGAGTAACTTCGCTGCCTCAACGCGTCCGTGGCCTGCGAGGATGGTGTTTTCTCTATCGATGAGGACAGGATTGGTAAAGCCGAATCGCGTGATGCTATCTGCGATCTGGCGCACCTGCTTCTTAGAATGAGTGCGGGCATTTTTTGGATAAGGTTTTAGGGACGTAATAGTGAGGTGTTCTAAAGAATTATATAAATTTGACATGACACGTACTCCGTAAAAGTTGGGAACGTGCTGCGGCCTTGTTAAAATATGAAAGAGACAAACGCAGCACTGCTAAAGGGGCATTATCTGCGATTGTCTGACTTCTCCCGACTTTCAATGTGCTCTATGCGAGCAGCGCTCTAGTCGTTCCGGGGTGGGGCATTTTTAGCATGTGCCCGCTCGCGCGACCTCAACCCCCGAGGAGAATCACCATGAAATTAACAAAAAAATGCGGGCGAGTCAAAATGCTTTTTGCTTGCTTCAGCACCAAAAGCTCTATCTCCAACATGAAAGCTTGGCTTAGCGTCATCCAATCGATCTCTTCTGTTGTGGTCATTCGATTATGGAAGAATAATTGGAGTTCATCACGTTGCGCAGCGGTATGGGCTTTATAAAAAAAGGCGTCAGCATTGCTGCTAATGCCCTTTCTTAACCCACCCGCATTGTTCGGCGAGCGTAGCAACCGGAATCTTTCACCAGCCTGACTAAAATACCCGACTATCGCTAGAAACAACATCACCTTCGATGGATGACAGGGTAATACTTCTAATGTCTTAGTAGCATTCTTTATGACACCTGGGGCCATCCAAATCTGATGTGCAGCCAAAAAAATGCGTCATTGGTTGATATTGCTGCCAAAGTAATTCCAGCTTGCGCTTACTGGCTGGGCACTTATTTTTATACGCGCAATCCAGAGCCTCATTAGAAAGATTAAGCGACGCAACGCTCTGGTCAGTTCCCAAGGTTAGCCATCGCCACTACCAATGTTGGATGTGCCCCCCCTTCTTTCTGCCGCACGGATGATAAGCGCTTGGGCAGAGATATGATTTTGCAATGCTTTTCATAAAGCGCGGCATCAGGGATTTCTAACTTCTTTTCATCTACTCCCAGTCTAGCTCTATCCAGATAAAAACTTGCTCTGACCTGCGACGCTTATTGACAGAATCATGGTAATATGGAAGACAATAATTCTGACCGAACCTAAGCTCATAGTGAAGCGCTAGTTGAATCCCCATCCAGATTTTTGCAGCACATATTTTGCTCCGGCTTTAGTAAAATGGATAAGATCTGAATATATGATATGGCCATTGATTAATGCATGACAAGCTTCATCCTTACACAGCACGTCGCGCGGGTTAATGAAAGTTACATTCGGATGATGCGTAACATAAGCGGCTGCGGCAATATTGAACTCCTTGCCGTGCAGACGCGCGTCTTCTGACGCAGTAACTTTTAGTTCGCAATTATTAGGAAAAATATTGGGTAGGTACAGGCACTGGTAAAGCGCTTCTTTCTTTTCAATGCCTGGCTGAATACCCGTGACAATCAGTTTGCGCTCCCCAATAGCTTTGCGCATTGCATCAATCGAGCCAATAATAAACTGGTAGTAACCCTCATTGTTTTCTGGTGAAAATGGCATGAGCGTGCCGTCGCGTGTTGCGGCTACTCCTTTATAACTGCTCCAGCTATGGGCATATAGCACAGGGGCCTGATGCGAATGAATTAGTTTTATCGCGCGCGCGAACATGGCATTGCATGCGTCATCCACTATACCGCGACGAATGGTAGTGCTATCGGGCGCAATGAAACACTCGTTTTGGTGTAATAACAATGCAGATTTATTTTCTTGTGTAAGCAGTTCATCGAGTGCGCTGGCATATTGCGCAGCAAAACTGTCGCCAATCACAATAAGCGATGGCGTTGTGTCTTGCGCACCTAATTTATGCACCAAGCCTTCTTTGTAGCCCGCGCCCCCAAATTGCGTTTCATGAAATTGACTGTGATGCGAAACATAGACATCTGTTTCATCCGGCAAGCGCCATACCCAACCGCCGCTGAAACGAATACTGGCCGCAACAAGAAGAAGTAGTACAACTGTGCCAAGGCTGCCAATTAGGAAGTACTCTCGCACGGCTTTGCCTCGGATTGTAAAGCGAGCAGGACAACTAATGAAATGATATGTAGCTGCCGAAAGCAGTACGCACACTATTACTAAGGAAATAGCCTGCAGATTGGTGGTTGGCTCGTAGGTCAGATACCCTAGAAAAACAATGAGCGGCCAATGAAATAAATACAGCTCATAGCTCATGCGCCCCACATAACTAAATAGCTTATTGCCAAACAATGCACCGCCTATGCGGCAATGTCGCGCTCCGTGTATAACGAAAATCGTACCAAGGCATACCAGTAGCACTGGCGTAGCGTGCACAGGAGTGTCTTTGCCAGCCAGCAACATGCCGCCCGTAAGCAGTATAAGGCCTGTTCCCCAAGTCAGTGATGGAGTAAGTTTATCAGGGTTATGCATCCACGGCGCTATACACAGTGCAGCGCCGATCATAAATTCAAAGAAGCGTGTGGGAAGCAGATAAAAAATGGCATGACTGTCGACGCCTGCCAGTCCAAATGCCAGCGCATAGCTACACCCACCCACGCCGATTACCACAAATACGCACAATCGCGGGGACTTTCGATAAAAGAACAAGAACAATAAAGGCCAGAGCAAATAAAACTGAGCCTCTACACCCAACGACCATAAATGCAGCAAGGGTTGCGTATTGCTTTCGATAAAATAGCTATCCTGCATGTAGGCATGAATGTTGCCCACCCAAAAGACTGATGCTGCCAAAGCATTGGATGTTTGCAGCATGTCCTTTGGCGAAAATATTAGTGCTGCGCCAATTAGCGTCAATAGAAGCGCAGCAAGTAGCCCTGGCACCAACCGCTTCACGCGGCCTAAGTAAAATAACGTATACCGAAAACGTGCGCGCCCAGCCTGCTGAATGATTTTTTGCGTAATCAGAAAACCCGAAATAACAAAAAACATATCAACACCAAGATAGCCACCGGCAAAGCCAACAGCATCGAGGTGAAATAAAATAACGCACATAATGGCAATGGCACGCAGACCATCAATCTCTGGGCGATAATCATCCCGTGTTACAAGTGAATTATTCATACAAGAAAGTGCGATATTTGAAAGTGAACTGGCGCTTGAGCAATACATAAAAACTGGGACAAGGAAAGCCATATGTGCCCAGCGCAATTTTGTTGAGCATACGCGCTAGGATATAACAGCACAGATAGAGTTTATTGTTGCTTTACCACACAAGCCAATTCCGATAAATCAGTGCAAAGGGAGCATGGTGATGGTAGAAACAAAAGCAGCAAAACGTGGCGCACTGCGGCAGATGACACCGCCTCAGCTAAATCGCCTGATTGGTGAAATTGCTGGGCTGATGATGCTTTCAAAAGTGCACCGCCATTATCAGGTGAGAGATATTGCCGATATTATTCTGCCAGCAGTGAATCTCAACCAGTTCCAGATTTATCGTGATACGAAGAAGCGCCCTATTGGCCTCGTCACGTGGAGCAGGCTCTCAGAAGAAGTGATGCAGCGTTATATGGCTGGTGGCACGGTGCTAAGCGAGCAGGATTTAACCAGCGGCGATCAACTGTTCTTTCTCGATTTCATCGCGCCATATGGCCACATGAAGCAGATAAGCCAACACTTAAAAACGAATGTGTTCCCCAATGAATCGGCGAAAGCCCTGCGCATTATAGATGGAAAACCACCTCAAAAAAAACTGCTGACGCTTTACGGCATGAATTATAACAAGCCGCTTAATTAGCAAGGCGCACAGTTTTCCACTTAAACTCAAGGTAAGGGCTTCACGAATAATTTCTCGCGGTGGTTGTTTTTGCGCTTGCCTGTTTAACAAAGCTCTGCTTGTGTGCACGCTCAACTTACGCAAGGGTCAGTATGTTTGCCGGGAAGCTACATACGCTTTACAAGGCCTTAAAGCTGCACTTTAGCGGCTTGCAGTGTGTTATATCCGTTGTTGCTCTTAGCTTTTTACTTGTTGCTTGCGTAGATGTTGTTCACAATTATAGCCGTGCGCAACAGCAGCAAATTCCGCCTGGTATCAATTTCACTGATTTCGTGGTGTCGCCTAATGGTGACCAGATCGCGTTTGAGTATTTTCACGAATCTACCGGCATTGGTGTTGTTGGGTTAGGGCTATATGACCTTAAGACCGGCAAAACCGTTCGTATTCCCGCCCCGGCAGGAAAACAACTCAGAACGCCTAGTTTTTCATCGGATGGGGCACGGTTGCTGGTAACTCAAGGTAACCGTGGAACAGCAACAGGGAAACAAATTGCTGAGGTTGATCTGCAAACTATGCAGTTGAAGACAGTTACTGCTTTTTCTGAATATCCAATCTACTATCCCACTTATCAGCCTGGTACCGATAATATACTTTATTGGTCGCATTGGAGATATTCAACATTTCAGTTGCACCTGCTAAATCCTAGGACAAACCTACAGCAAGGCCTTATTCACTATCAAGAAGGCTACGGCAACGTAAGTCGTCCCTTTTTTACGGGACAGGGGGATGTACTTTTCCAAGGATCATCTAAGCGCGGCAATGAAGGGGCTAAAATTTCAGAAGCAACGCAGAACTATGCTGGTTTGATTACATATCGATTTAAAATAGGCCAAGAGCCGCAAGTGCTTTCGGTGGAAGCTGAACGTAATCGTGGGGTTACAAATCCCGAGGCGTTTACGAATCTGTCAGCTTCTGGTGACGGAAGCATCATCGCTTATATGAGCCGCAAGGAACGTGAACGCGGCGTAACACGAGTAATGCATAATTTATATGCAGCTTCTAATGGCGCCACCACCCAGCTAACAAATCTTAATAGTTATATCAAGTGCCCGTTCATGTCTGCGAATAGATCGGAAAG
>JALHRI010000077.1 GCA_022841525.1 Alphaproteobacteria bacterium
CATGACCAAACAAGGCGCTTTCGACCAGGTCGGCAGGAATTGCCGCCATGTTCAGCGCGATAAATGGCTGATGTTTACGCGTGCCCAGCAAATGCAGCGCGCGCGCGATCAATTCTTTGCCGGTGCCGGACTCGCCGGAGATCATCACCGTAACATCATTAGAAATCAGCCCCAGCATCTGGCGATAAATTTCCTGCATCGCCGCACTTTTGCCAATCAGTACCGTATCATCGGCAAGCCTCAGCACTACATGATCTTGCGGCGCAAGGGGCGCGCGGTGATCGCCAAGCGCATGCGCCAGTGCACTGGTGAGCGCCTCAAGCTCAAAGGGTTTGGCAAGAAATTGCGTTGCCCCCAACTCCGCCGCTTTGGATGCGTGCAGCAGCACGTGATGCGCGCTCATTACAAATACGGGCATGGTGTAGCCCAGGCTGCGCCAGTGTTTCAGCGCGCTCAGACCATTGGTGCCGGGCATGGTGACATCGGTAATCACCGCATCGATGCTTTCGCGCGTTAGCAAGCTGGTGGCACTGGCTTCATCCTGCGCGGTGCTGACGTGGTAGCCCTCGCGCTCAAGCGCCATGCGCAGCACGGTGAGGATACTCTCATCGTCATCCACAATCAGTACATGTTGAGCCTGTGTGGAGGGCTGAAGTTGATGGGTGGATTGCATGCGCCGAATCTGCCTAAATTTTAGGCATATCTAGCAGGACTGGATAGCGGTGCAACCAGAGATATAGCACTTTAACTTTGAAATCGCATCTTTCTGAGGCGATTACAAAGTTAACGCGCTATATTAAAATGGCAAGCGAGATTGCAGCGCTGCATTGAGTGTGCCATCATCCAGGTAATCCAGCTCGCCACCCATCGGAATCCCGTGGGCAAGGCGGGTGATATGCATCGAATAGCTTGCCAAACGTTCAGCAATATAATGCGCGGTGGTTTGCCCCGCTACGGTGGCACTAAGGGCTAAAATCACTTCCGTCACCTGCTGAGCGCTGAGCCGTTCGGTCAAGCTATCGAGGCGAAGGCTTTCAGGCCCTCTGCCATCGAGTGCTGAAAGCGTGCCGCCCAGTACGTGATAGACGCCGTGAAAGCTCTGCGCGCGTTCAATCGCCCATACATCGGCCACGTCTTCTACGACGCAGATGATTTTGTGGTTGCGCCGATCATCGCTGCAAATACGGCAGGGGTCGGTATCATCGAGCGCGCCGCAGATGCTGCAGGTTTTCACCTCTTCCAACGCGCGGGCAAGCGCCTGATGAAGCGGCGGAATACGCAGCTGTTTTTGTTTGACCAGATGCAGTGCCATGCGCCGCGCAGAGCGTCCACCAACGCTTGGAAGTTTGCCTAGCGCGGTAATCAGCTGATCAATCGCGGATACGGGCATTAGAACGGTAGTTTCATGCCTGCAGGCAGCTGCAAGCCGCCGGTCAGCTGGTTCATCGCGCTGCTGGCGGCTTCATCGAGTGTTTCTTTTGCCTCGCGGTGTGCGGCGATGATTAAATCTTCCAGCACTTCCTTTTCATCTGCACTTAAAAGCTGTGGGTCGATGTGCAACGCAGTGAGCGTACCTTTGCCAGTCAGCGTAAGTTTGACCAGCCCATTGCCCGCCTGACCTTCGGCGCTGCGCGCTTCTAAATCGCGCTGCATGTCCGCCATTTTTGACTGCATTTCCTGAGCTTGTTTTAGCATTTTTTGAATGTTCATGAGAGGCTTCTCGACGTTAGGTGTTAGGGGTAAAATGAACGAGCTTGGCGTCAGCAAAATGCTGTAAAAATTCCTGCGCGCGTGGGTGTGCTAAGGCGTATTCCACTGCTTGCGCTTTGGCTTTTTCAGTACGCTGCGCGATGGTTTCTTCTCCGGCTGTATCGACAAAACGAATACTCCAGCGTGTGTCTGTCCACTCGTTGAGGCGCCGCTGAATACGCACGGCAATATCCGGCGCTAAATAGCTGATGGGGTGAAGCTCGATCTGGCCGGTGGTGAAGGATACGAGCTGTAAATCATGGGTGAGGTGGGCGTGTAAAATCGCCTCGCGCTTTTCATCAAACAACGCAACCACGTCATGAAAATTCTCAGGACTTGCGAAACTTGCCTGCACCGGCTGAGGCTGCACCGCCAAGGCCTGCTGAGCACTACGCGCTGGGGCGCTGCTGTAAGAAGCCTCCGCGCGCGCGGCAGGCACCTCAAAACTGAGTGTTTGCGCGCTTTGAGGTTTGGAAGGTAGCGCCTGCTCGCCAGATTCCAGCGCGCGAATTAGTGCCGCAGGTGTCGGCAAATTTGCGGTGTAGGCGATGCGCAGCAACAGCATTTCAAGGGTCGCGAACGGATGGGTGGCAATGCGCATTTCCTCTAAGCCCTTCAGCAGCAACTGCCAGCAACGCGCGAGCTTGCCCATCGTATGCGTACTCGCCAAATGACTTGCAAGCGACTGCTCGTGATCACCGTAATGGACATCGCGCGCCAGGGCAGGGGCAGCGGCAATGCGGCTAATGTAATGGGTAATCTCGATGAGATCATGCAGTAACTGCAGGCCATCTGCTCCGGCGGTTTGCATCGACTGAGTAAGGGTAAGCGCCTCTTCGCTTTTGCCGGAAAGCACATGATCCAGCAGCGTAAACAGGGTAGATTTATCGGCAAGGCCAAGCATGCCGCGTAGGCTTGCTACTTCAATGGTGGTGATGCCCTGCTCGTTGGTGTGCATGGCGATGGCCTGATCTAAAATAGAGAGCGAGTCGCGCACGGAACCTTCTGCTGCTACCGCAATCAGCTGTGCACAGGCATCATCGAGGGCAATGGATTCTTTGCCCGCCACATTCTGCAAATGCCGCGCGAGCTCTGAGGTTTCCACGCGTCGTAGATCAAAGCGCTGACAACGCGAAATAATCGTCACCGGGATTTTACGAATTTCGGTCGTGGCGAAAATAAACTTCACGTAGGGAGGGGGCTCTTCCAGCGTTTTGAGCAGCGCATTAAACGCATTTTTGCTCAGCATGTGCACTTCATCGATGATGTAGATTTTATAGCGCGCATTCACCGGTGCGTAAGGCACCGAATCAATGATGTCGCGAATGTCGTCCACACCGGTACGCGAAGCGGCGTCCATCTCAATCACATCGACGTGGCGGTCTTCACCAATCGCCACACAATTGGCGCATACGCCGCACGGCGTGGTGGTTGCGCCTCCATTCCCATCCGGGCCGATGCAGTTTAAGCCGCGCGCGATGATGCGTGCGGTGGTGGTTTTTCCGATACCGCGGATGCCCGTCAGCATGAAGGCGTGGGCAATGCGGCCGGAGGCAAACGCATTGGTCAGCGTGCGTACTAGCACTTCCTGACCAATCAGATCATCAAATGTGCTGGGGCGGTATTTTCGAGCGAGTACGCGGTACATGCGGTTCCTAAGCGTAGATAATGCAGGACGCCAAAAGGCGCAAAGTGGCTGACGGCGACCCAATGCAAGCATCCGCGACGGTTGCTTCTTCTCAGACCTGGCCGGGTTGACGGGGCACTGCCCACCGCCAGCCGGACTGTTACTTTAGTGCAATTCTTACCTCGTGCAAGCGCCTAGAACGCTATTTTACGAGCTTTTTGCTTTAGCAAGTCAGACTTGGGGATAAACTGCGTGCATTGCTGATTTTTAGATAGGAAAATTTATGGCTGCGCGGGCTTCAGCGGCGACACAACCTGCCGGTGTGTTACCCAAAATTGGTTCATTCCAACTGCAATTATCGGGCTTAATGCTTGGGTTGGTCGCGCTTTTTATCGCGCTGGCGCTGGCAACTTACCATGCGGCCGACCCGTCGTGGAATGTGGCCTCGGATGCGCCGATGCGCAACGCCGGTGGCGCGCTGGGTGCCACGTTTGCGGATCTTCTCGTGCAGTCTTTTGGTGCGGTGGCGTGGTTGGTTCCGGTGTCCATGCTCGGCTGGGCGTGGCGTTTAATGGTGAAAGATATGCTGCCCAAAACGCTGTACTGGCGCGCACTGGCGATGCTGGTATGCCTGCTCACTTTTTCCACCTTCATCGCTGTACTGGCCGCCAGCTCAGCATCGGCCAGTTTACAAAACGCCTCCGGCGCGATGGGGGTGATGTTGGGCTTTGGCATGGTGCCGATCACCGGTGCCATTGGCACGATGGTGATCATGGCGCTGATTGGCTGCGTTGCATTACCCATTGCGCTTGGGCTTCGCTTAAGCGAATGGCTGGCGATTTCCATTCTACTGCGCGTGGCGCTAAGCAGAGTGCAGCTCGCAGCATCCAGCGTGATCGCGCTGCTCCGCCGCCCGAGAGATGAGTATGAAGACGGCGAAGAAGATCGCTACGAACTCGAAGACGAAGATGTAGAGGAAGAAGACGAGGATGCCGAAGACAGCTACGATGACGATGAAGAAGACAGCGAGGAAGATGAAGCCCCGCAGCGTCGTGGGCTACTAGGCATCCCGAGGGTGGAGCGTAAAGAGCGCAAGGCCGCCGAACAAACATCGCTAGAACTCACGCAGCGCAAGGGCGATTACACTATGCCGTCGCTGAATTATCTACAAAAGCAGCCAGCAAAAAAAGCCAAGCAACAAAGTGAGTCGGCGCTGGAACAAAACGCGCGTTTACTCGAAAGCGTACTGCTGGATTTTGGGGTGAAGGGCGAGATTACGAAAGTGCGCCCGGGGCCTGTGGTAACGCTCTATGAACTCGAACCTGCACCGGGGATTAAATCCTCCCGCGTGATTGGCCTTGCCGATGATATTGCCCGTTCCATGAGTGCGATTTCTGCGCGTATCGCCGTGATCCCCGGCCGCAACGCGATTGGTATCGAGCTTCCGAATGCCACGCGCGAAACTGTTTATCTGCGCAGTTTATTTGAAGACGAAGCCTACGAGCAATGTCAACAGGCGTTGCCTTTGGTGCTTGGCAAGGACATTGGTGGTGAGCCGATCATCGCGGATCTGGCGCGTATGCCGCACGTGCTTGTTGCGGGTACGACGGGTTCAGGAAAATCGGTAGCGATTAATACCATGATCATGTCGCTGATTTACAAGCTGACGCCGGATCAGTGTAAGTTTATTTTAATTGATCCGAAAATGCTGGAGCTTTCGGTGTACGATAACATTCCGCACCTGCTCGCACCGGTGGTGACTGAGCCGGGCAAAGCCGTTGTTGCCCTCAAATGGGCGGTGAAAGAGATGGAGAATCGTTACAGATCGGAAGAGCG
>JALHRI010000078.1 GCA_022841525.1 Alphaproteobacteria bacterium
GAGGTGGAGGTTTTTGTAGGTTACAAAAAAGCCCACCGACATCCGTGAGGATGCCGGTGGTGAAGGCCTAGTGTTTGGGTCGTACTAACAAAACGAACCCAAAAACGAACCCCAATACAAATCCCAGACCACATGCTGTGGCCAGGTCCAACTGCCCCATAAGGGCAGCTGAAGCGGTAACAAGTGTTGCTAAAAAAACTAACAACAAAGACACCGCTTTTACAAGCGGTGCAAAAAATGCGGTGGCGAAGCCACCGACAAAAAAAATGACCATCGTAACGGCCACGATGTCCATAGTAACACCCCCTAATGGAGATAAAGGCGCTTTCGCACCAAAAACACCAGACCGGATGGTCTGACGGTCCAGCCCTTTGAGTGATTATTCATCAGCAAAAAAGGGCAGTAACGCTGATGAGTGTAATGAAGGATTATTACGGTATCGTGACGATGGGGTGGTGGAGTGGTGAATCATCGTGCACATCTTACATCTCTACATGGCGAATAAAAACGCCTCGTTTTATTTGTCATACTAGCGAAAGCTGGTATCCAGACCGCCTGATTTTTCTGGATGCCACATCGCTAGATTTTGCAAGGAATTTGCTTTGCAAATTAGCAAAATCTGCGTCTGGCATGACAAAAAATGGCCGAATATACGCTGCAGGGGACATAAAATGGGGACATGATAATTTATTATCGTGTCCCCCCGTGCAGACAGGCTATCCGAATCTCTCCCCCCACCGAAACCGCAAGCGGTTTCGACTCCCCCTCTAGGGGGGGAGTTAAAGTAGCTGTAAGCTACCCGCTATTTCTTCTTACGTTTGCGCTTCAGTGCTACCAGCGAGGTGAAATGGCCGACGGCAGCCTTCTCTTCCTGCAATTCTTTGTTTTTGATTGGTTTTTTCCCTGAAGGAGGGGCAGCCGAATTGGCTTTGGGAAGAATGGTAAAGCCGCCGCCTTGTAAGTTCTGAATTTCCAAAATCATCCGCATCACGGGTTGTTTCGGGTTTTCCTTACGGCTGAAAATCAGGGCATAAAGCTTATTTTCCGCCGGAATCGTGGTTTCGGGATATTCTTTATGCAAGCCCTCCAGCGCTGCGTGCGCCTCTTCGATCGTGGCGAAAGATTTACCGTTTTTCACCTTGCGCAACAAGGGGTGGCCCCAGTTCGGCATTGCTGCCTGCACGCGCCTGCGACGCGGATGAAAGCGCAAGGCGCGCGGCAGTTTGGTAGCACTCAGCGTAAATCCGCCTTCTGCCATGGCTTCGATGGTCACGAAGGCAAAATGGCCCATGAAATTCGCGGCGATTTCTTCCTCAGTCAGCGCGAAATCCTTGATCCACAGCACGAGGCACGGCTTTGGCACATCGGGCATTTCTTCGCGGGAAGTGGTAAATTGTTTGGCAATAAACGCCATTTTCTTCAGCGCAATGTCGTGCGTTTCAAAACGGTACAGCCCTGCAATCAGCGCCTGAATATGCGGGTTGGCGGCATTCGCATAGCGTTCTTTGGTGGTGGGCCTTGCGTTCATCGACATCACCATACAATATTTCCACGCATTGTCAGCGACGAAAGTTGCCCGCTTGCAGCGACGACAAAACTACTTTACGTTTAGGCCATGACATCTTCTTCTCTCTGGCATTCGGGTATGTTTTCCACCTCAGCAGCGCAGGCGCTGCTAGAGGAAACATTGTTCGGCTGCGATGATGGCGAGCTGTTTTTTGAACATCGCGAAAGCGAACAGCTCACCTTTGATGATGCGCAACTTAAAACCGCCAGCCGCTCGGTATCGCAGGGCTTTGGTCTGCGCGCGGTGAAAGGCGACATGGCCGCCTACGCCCACAGCAGCGATCTTTCCGATGATGCGCTCTCCCGTGCGGCCAGCTCGGTGCGCACCATTGCCAGCGCGCCGCAGGCCAATGTCAGCACCCAGATCGCACCGCATTTTGGTGCCCGTGGTGCGCTCTATGCGCCGGAAAGCCCGCTGGATGCGATGCGCTTTGCAGATAAACTCACCCTACTGCAAACCATCGACGGCTATGTACGCCGCGCCGATCACCGCGTGAAGCAGGTGAGCGTGAGCTTGCTCGGCAGTGTGCAGCAGGTGGAAATTCTGCGCGCTGATAGCGCCTATGCCTACGACATTCGGCCACTCGTTCGCCTGAACATTAGTGTGGTACTGGAAGATAAGGGGCGGATGGAATCAGGCTCCTCCGGCACCGGCGGGCGCACGCTGTACGCGCCCTACACCCACGAAGCGGCGTGGAAAAAACTTGCCGATGAAGCCCTAAGACTGGCGCGCGTCAGCATGGAGTCGCAGCCCGCACCGGCGGGAGAACTGCCCGTGGTGCTAGGACCCGGCTGGTGCGGCGTACTGCTGCACGAAGCCGTCGGCCACGGACTGGAGGGGGATTTCAACCGCAAAGGCACCTCCACCTTCTCTGGCCGCATTGGCGAGCGCGTGGCCTCCAAAGGCGTGACGGTGGTCGATGATGGCAGCTTAAAAGACCGTCGCGGCTCGCTGTCGATGGATGATGAGGGCACCCCCACCGGCCGCAACGTGCTGATCGAAGACGGCATCTTAAAAGGCTACATGCAAGACCGCATGAATGCACGGCTCATGGGTGTGGCGGCCACGGGTAACGGCAGGCGGGAAAGCTACGCCCATCTGCCCATGCCGCGCATGACCAACACCATCATGCTTGGCAGCAACCACAGCCAGCAAGAAATGATCGCGAGCATCCCGCGCGGCGTCTTCATGCCGCAACTTGGCGGGGGTCAGGTCGATATTACGTCGGGCAAATTCGTGTTCAACGCCACCGAGGCGTATTTGATTGAAAACGGTAAAATCACCGCGCCCTTAAAAGGCGCCACGCTGATTGGTTCGGGCCCCGATATCATGCAGAAAATCACCATGATCGGGAACGATGAAGCGATGGATCCCGGCGTGGGTACCTGTGGGAAAGACGGGCAGAGCGTGCCCGTGGGCGTCGGTCAGCCATCCCTCAAAATTTCGGCGATTACAGTGGGTGGCACGGCGGTGTAGTGAATTGTCATGTAAATTTCACACACCCTAACACTGATTGCGCATAGGGTTGGGCTGAAAATTTTTGGAATCAGCAATGAACGAGCCTAACCAATCATCCACCTCCCCCCACGCAGCTATGCTAAATGCTGCGCGTGCAGCAAACATAGTGCTTCGCGAATGGTTTGAAAAAGCAAAAAAAAGCGAAGACCCGAATGATGTGCTTGGCAGCGTTATAAAAAACAATGATCTGAAGGAACATTATAATTACGAAGATGTATTTACAAAAGCAGATCTCGATTCAGAGAAAGCGATACTGCCCATATTAAAAGGCTGTCTGGATATTCCCATTGTCTCGGAAGAATCGCATCCTGAATGTGCAGATTGGCCGGACGGTGTAAGGAGGTGGCTGGTTGACCCTCTGGATGGCACATCACAATTCAAAAAAGGCCTTCCTCAATTTTCAGTTACTATCGCATTACAAACCAAAAAAAATGGCGCGTGGAAAACCGATATAGGGCTTGTTTCAGCGCCCATGGAAGACAAAATTTATATCGCAGATCAAACTGCTCAACTAGTTCATGGCACAGAAGAAAGAGGGCTCCAGAACCACGCACAAGAAATCGCCGCATTTAGTGGCACACGCAATGATGCGCTTAAAGAAAAACGCGTTGAGATTGTATGTTACTCTAAAAAAAATCAAACCATTATAAGCATGGACCGTGACCTCATGGAGAATGTGCCTTACCGAGCACAAAAAACATTTTCTTCTGCATTGGTGATGGCTAGAATGGCGGAGCCAGAAGGCGTAGACGGCGTTGTATTAGCAGGTAATGCACTGGATTATGACTGGGATATTCATGCAGCAGTGCATATTGCCCAAACAGCGGGCATTAAAGTGAAGCATACACAGATTGACGACGAGCCGCTGGTCATTCTGGGAAAAAACAGCGCCATACTCAACGCGCTAGAAACCAGATTTCGTGAAACCTATCAACAAACTAAGCAAGCGACGGCCTTAGCTTGCCACTAAATCAATCACGCGTTTTACCGATTATAGATTACGGGGCGGCGGTGTAGTTGCTAGAGCGAACGCGTGCTGGAACTTAACAAACGCTCTGGGTTTCCGGCTTCCCTCATCGCCACTCTTAGTGTTGGCGGCGGAAGGTTCTGAGACACAAACCCGTCAGTGATTTGCTCGTTTAAATTTCGGTCATTCTTGCCATTACCAAGTAAAAGTGCCGCCATATCAATACGGGCATGCAACATCGCACGGTCTGAATCAATATGTTTACTGCGCTGAGACGGCATGGGGTATATCTGTGAAGGCTCGCAGTCACCGCCGCCATCACGCACAAACGTTCGGGGATTTGCAAGAAACTCCGTTGCAGGCCACACGGCAATGCTTGGCGTCAGCATGTAATGCGCTTCGCTAGCTGAATGCTCGTGCCCAGGATTTAGCTTCTTCGCAGCCCCGAACAGTTTTACGGCGCGACCTTGCTGCAACCCAATGACGGATACGGAAACATCGTGGACACTATCGGATAGGTTGCGAGCAGAAACCACGCTGGCAGCCCGATTTTTCTCCTGCAAATTTACGGCGTGGGCAATATCGCTCGGCAATCGTACAGGGCTCGCCGCGTCCAGCGCCACGATCGTATTACACCCTGTCAGCTGTAGCGCGTGTACTACCTGAACAATGCGGTCGTGAGGGTTTATTTCATGCCCGTTACCAGCGTCGCTGATCACATCGCTGGCGCCAAAACTTTTGAGCTGGTCTGCTGAGATACTACCTGCGCAGCACGCAGGCGTTACCACCACAATGCGGTCGAATATTCCGGCCGCTTTGGCCTGCATCACCGACCAGGCCACCATGGGCACCCCCAGAAAGTTTTGCTCAAATGCTGAGAAAAGCTGACTATTTGAAGCCGCGCTTACGTTATCGTTGTCCTGATAAATAATACAGATGCGCGACATGAAGGAGCCTCTTTCCCAGTGAATCAGAGACTGCCTAGCGCGTGTATGTTACATTATGATGACAAGTCATAACCTCCACCAGAGGTGGAGGTTTGTAACGCTTCGCTTGGACCACTAGAAGTGGTTTTGTTATGTTAGACTAATAGGGTTGCTTGAACAAGTCACCGTAATCACTGGCC
>JALHRI010000079.1 GCA_022841525.1 Alphaproteobacteria bacterium
CTTCATCGTCGATGTAGTTGTTACCTACATTTAGCGAGGTGAGGGTAGTGTTGGCGGCCAGTGCCTTTGCGCCTTTATTACCGATATTATTATGCCTTACATCCAGCGAGGTGAGGGTAGTGTTGGCGGCCAGTGCCTTTGCGCCTTTATTACCGATATTATTATGCCTTACATCCAGCGAGGTGAGGGTAGTGTTGGCGGCCAGTGCTGTGGCGCCTTCATCGTCGATGTAGTTGTTACCTACATTTAGCGAGGTGAGGGTAGTGTTGGCGGCCAGTGCTGTGGCGCCTTCATCACCGATGTTATTATTCTCTACATCCAGCGAGGTGAGGGTAGTGTTCGCGGCCAGTGCTGTGGCGCCTTCATCACCGATGTTATTATTCGCTAAATGCAACGAGGTGAGGGTAGTGTTGGCGGCCAGTGCTGTGGCCCCTTCAGCGCCGATGTTATTATTCTCTACATCTAGCGAGGTAAGGGACGGGTGTCTGGCTAGCCCACGACATAAAAGCTTTATTTCTTCGGGCTGAAGTTGCTTATTATTCATATTAAGCGACGTTCTTCGAGCTAGGGCTTTGTGCAGTGCTGTTTCGCTGCCGATGCTCAGTGCGATTAGTAGCAGGTGGCTATCAACAGCACATGCGACTTGCTCGTAACGGCTGGCCTGTCTGATAATCTTTGGGGTGGGGAGGCTCTGCTCCAGACTTTCATGCATCAGCACATGAAAATAGTGCCTGGCCAGCGCATCGGGGTCGATGAGCTGGGCGATTTTTTTGCAAAATTTCTCACGTGTTTTCTCATCCTGAGCTTGTAGCATTTCGGTACGGAATTCTTTGAGCGCACCGGGAATATAATCAGCAATAGCTTCTGCTAAACTAGTTTCATTCCACGCCTGTCCCAGTAGAACATTGGTAGCGCGGCCATCGCCGTATAATTCATCTTGAAGGCTGTAGTTGCCGGTCGCCTCACCATTCACGCGGTTTTTCACAAAACCCAGCGTGGTGTGCGTCAGCCAGGCGCGAATCTCGGCCATTTCATGCCCATCGCCACCATAAATGGCAGCGGGCACCAGCACGGTTTGTCCAGTTTCATTGCGGTAGGGTTTGAGTAACTGGCGCATCAGCGGCTTAAGCGCGTGCGGGTCATCCTTATGTACCACATACGCTACCAGCGTGCCGTGCTCGATATCGCTCAGCACATAGTGATGATTGTCATGATGCGTGCCCATGCAGCTTGACCAATGCTGACCGGTGGACATTTCGGCCAGTTTGCAAGGATCACGCGAGATGAGCACGCGCAGGTCAGCGAGATTGGCACTTGCCGGTGGTGTCTTATCCATCTGGCCTTGGGTGGCTTGCGCGCGGTTCCAGATGTGCAGTAATTCCCAGTCACTGGCCTCTAAGAATTTGCCAACATTGATCAGCAGTTTTTTATCTGATGCGCGCAAAATCTGTTTTTGATCGGGGCTGAGGCAGTAATCTTCTGGCGCAACATTTTTGATGCGAGCATACAGCGCGATAATGCGCTGGCTGGGCGATATGTGTTGCTGCGCCGCTGGGTCGGTTTCGCCTGTTAGCAGTATATCATCGCCACCTGCAAACAACGCGTCCCATCGTGCTTGCTGGTTACGCTTTTCCGCCGCCGCGTGATATGGCGCATAATCAGGCAGTTTGCTACGCTTTGGAGTGTTTGTGTTGCTGTCGCCGTCCATACAGATTTATAGCAAAAAACGCCCCCTGCGAATGTGACAATTCTATGAAAAATGCATGGTTTACGTGACAGGCGCGACGCAATCTGGCGGCATTAGAAGGGATATGGCCGGTTTGCAGTTGCGTGCTGCGTCCGGTCGCGTCATAGTTGCAGCATTATCAGGGCAGCATTAATGGCGCGTAGCAGAACCATGATCATCGCTTCGAGCGCTTCTGGCGCAGGCACGCTGCCGCGCGTGCTGCTGGCGGCGCTGCTTGCCTTCATGCTTGCGATGCTGGTGCTGAGTCGTCTGCAACATCCGCTCGCGCGCACGCTGCAACTGCAGGCGCTGGCGGTTATCACCCCGATCGTCGACACGTTAAGCGCGCCGCTGGAAGCGGTGCATAGCCTGGTGACCGACTGGAATCATCTGCTGCTTGCGCATGAAACCAATGCCAAACTGCGTAGCGAGAATGATCGCCTGCGGCACTGGCAATCCGTCGCGGTGGCGCTGGCACGCGAGAATGCCAGCCTGCGCGAACTGGCGCGGTACAAGCCGGTGCCGCAGACTTCGTATCTGGGCGCGAAAATTGTGGGCAGTACCAGCGGCGCCTTTGGGCGCGGATTACTGCTGAATGTCGGCGCGGCTGACGGCGTGCGCCCCTACCAGCCGGTCATGGATGCGCACGGGCTGATTGGCCGCGTGATCGACATGAGCCCGCATGCCTCGCGGCTGATGCTGATTACCGATCCGAGCTCGCGCATTCCGGTGATGATCGGCACGCGCGGCGAGAGGGCGATTGCCGCCGGCACCGGCGAGGAAGAGATTTCGCTATTGTTTGTCGATGTGAATCACCACATCAAGCCCGGTGATTTAGTGATGAGCAGTGAAGATGGTGGCCTGATGCCTGCAGCCATCACCTTGGGAGAGGTGGTGCGTGTGCGTGGCCGCGAGGTGAAAATGCGCCCGCGCCGGGCGTTATCGCGCGCGGAATATGTGAGCGTGGTGCAGTTCATCGCCCCGCACGCTGACGCGCTTTCGCGCAAGGCTCCCGCCAACCCTGCCGCCCTCAAGCGCTAATGGCTGCGACCCCTTACGGCGTGTCTGATCGCCTCAGGCTGTGTCTGCCGGCGCTGCTGACGCTGCTACTGCAAGTGCTGATGGCCTCACCGGTGCTCACCGCGCTGCACTACACGCCGCTTATCAGCATGCTGTGCCTGTTTTTCTTTCGTTTATATGCGCCTGCGGCTATGGCGTACGGGGCGTGCGCGCTAATTGGCCTGGTGCAAGATACGCTCAGCGGTGTGCCGCTGGGTGTGTATGGCACGGCGTTTTTGCTCGCATCTTTCGCGCTGGAGCGCGTGGCGCGTAACATTCTGCGCCAGCCCTTTCGCCTGGTGTGGGTGAGCGCCAGTGGTTTTGTGCTGCTCAGTTTTCTCTTAGCGCTCGCTGCCAGTAAGCTTGCAGGCGTGATGATGGATGTGCAGGCCGCCGCATGGCAGGCAGGCGTTACGGCACTGTGCTACCCGGCAGTGCATGGGCTGTGCCTTCTGATGATGCCGCTGCTGCCCGCACCGGCGGCACGCGGATAACTCTGCGATGGCGATTGACTTTGGTAGTAAGGGTTTCCAAGACTGACGAGGAAAATCTTGGCGCGTCATTGCGAGCGTCAGCGAAGCAATCCATAAGGCAGATTTGGATTGCCGCGTCGCTTCGCTTCTTGCAATGACGAAATGTGATTGCAGGTCTTATGGCGCGTACTCTCAGTGAACAAAAATTGCTCTCGCGCCGCGCCGTGATTTATGGCGGGGTGCAATTACTGGGCGCGGGCGCACTGCTTACCCGCCTACATCACTTACAATTTGTGCGCGGCGATGAACTGAGTACCGAGGCGGAAGGCAACCGCATCAAAGTGCAACTGCTCGTGCCGCCGCGCGGCGAGCTGCGCGATCGTAGCGGGTTACTGCTTGCCGGCAATGATATGAATTACCGCCTGATGCTTGACCGCGATAATCCCACACTGGCGCTCGAGACGTTCGATAAACTCGCGCGCATGCTGAATTGGTCGGCAGAGACGGTGAAAAAACTGCGCACGCAAATTCATCCTAAACGTCCGGCGGATGCGATGCAGCTCGTCGATCATGTCAGCTGGGATGAGATGGCGCGTATCGAGTTTCATTTGCCCGAGCTTCCCGGTGTGCGCATTGAAGAGGGCCGCTGGCGCAATTATCCGCTGGCTGATAAGGCCTCGCATTTGCTGGGCTATGTTGGGCGCGTGTCGGAGAAAGAGCTTAAAGCCGATTCGCCGCCGCTGCTGCGTCAGCCAGATATGAAAATCGGCAAAAACGGGGTAGAGGTATTGCTCGAAGACCGGCTGCGCGGGCGGCCGGGCATGCGCCATTTAGAGGTGAACGTGCGCGGCCGCGTGGTGCGCGAGCTTAAAACCGTGCCGCCGGCAGCGGGGGAAAAAGTCAACCTCACCATTGATGCGCGGCTGCAGCAATATATCGTCGAGCGTTTGGGCGCAGAGTCCGGCGCGGTGGTAGTGATGGATATTCACACCGGCGAGCTACTCGCACTGGTGTCCAATCCGGCGTTTGATCCCAACGAATTCAGCAAAGGCATTAAGCAGAATTACTGGTCTGCGCTGCTGGCCAATGAAAAAAATCCGCTGCTCAATAAGGCGATTGCGGGGCTTTATCCGCCCGGTTCGACCTTCAAAATGCTGGTCGGCATGGCGGGACTCAAAAAAGGCGTCATCAACCCGCAGTCGCGCATTTATTGTCCGGGGCATTTTTATTTGGGCAATCACCGCTTTAATTGCTGGAAGCCCGAAGGCCACGGCGCGATGAATTACCGCGATGCGATTGCGCAGTCGTGTGATACGTTTTTTTATACGGTAGGGCGCAATGTCGGCATGGATGCGATTGCCGATATGGCGCATGAATTTGGTCTTGGCGCCATCACCGGACTGGGCTTAAGCGGTGAGCGCGGGGGCATTATCCCAAGCCCTGAGTGGAAGCGAAAAACGCGCGGTCTGCCGTGGAATCCGGGCGAGACGATCAATGCCTCCATCGGTCAGGGCGATGTGATTGCAAGCCCGCTGCAAATGGCGGTGATGATCGCGCGGATGGCAAATGGCGGTAAAAAATCACGCCGCGTATTTTG
>JALHRI010000080.1 GCA_022841525.1 Alphaproteobacteria bacterium
CCTGAAGCGTGGGGTTGCGTGCATGTGGGGGCGGGGCCGTGGCCAGCCGAGCCATCACGCTCTGATCCGCGTGCTAAAGAGCGCAAATCTCCCGGAAGTGCGCCGGTACGGGCGCGGAGTTCAGTGCAAAAGGCGACGTGGCGCAAGCACGGTCAGGCGTGCAGCCCGGCGGCCAGGGCCACAAACTCACCCACCAGGCGCCCGGCAGGCGCGCCACCGTCGTCCATCAGCACCGACTCCACGGCGATCCGCGCCTTGCCCTTGCGCGTCAGCATCTGCGTGAACCGGGGCCATTGCAGCGGCTCCAGCAGTGCAGATCGCGCCTGGAATGCACCAGCGATGGGCTGTTCGTATTCCATGGTGTTGCGCTGGATCACGAGGCGGCTGTCCAGGCCCTCGGCCCGCAGCCGCTGGTGCAGCAGGCACCAGGCAGCCAGAATGGACAGTGCAGAAGCGCTGCCGCCGAACACGGTGTCGCGGTGGTTGATGTTGGGCGCCAGCGGTGCGCGCAGCAGCACACTGGCTGGGTCAGCCGACAGCACCTGCACCGCCATCGCACCGGACAAGGGGATGTGCTGGTGCAGGTAGCGTTCCAATTCGTCGGGCGCCATCGCCGCCATGCCGGAACCTCTGCCTTCAGCCCAATGCGGCAATGACGTCGGCAGGCGCCTGCACCAGCTCGATCAGCACGCCCTCGCCCGCAATCGGAAACTCGTCGTTGCTCTTGGGGTGCAAAAACGTGATGTCGTACCCGGCCGCGCCCTTGCGGATGCCGCCGGGCGCAAACCGCACGCCTTTCGCGGTGAGCCATTCCACAGCCCTGGGCAGGTCGTCGATCCACAGGCCGATGTGGTTGAGCGGCGTGGTGTGTACGGCGGGCTTCTTGTCGATGTCCAGCGGCTGCATGATGTCGACCTCGACCTTGAACGCGCCCTTGCCCATGGCCAGGATGTCCTCGTCCACGTTCTCGCGCTCGCTCTGGAAGGTGCCGGTCTGTTCAAGCCCCAGCATGTCCACCCACAGGGTCTTCATGCGCTGCTTGTCGGTGCCGCCAATGGCCACCTGCTGGATGCCGAGGACCCGGAAAGGGCGGTTACTGATGGCTGTCATGGAAGTCACTCTCCGCAATCTGCGCGCAATTGCTATTTAATTGATAGCTACCAGGGAAGATAAAACCTGGACTACCGGCCAAAAACACCTAAAAACGCCCCGCCGCGGATGAAATGGGCGGCCAGCGCCCTTCCCTTCGCACCCGCGGGGCATCGCCTCAGATGAACTCCAGGATCACCTGGTCCACCGACAGCGACTCGCCCTTGCCCGCCGTGATCTTGCCGACCACGCCATCCTGCGCGGCAAAGAGGATGTTCTCCATCTTCATCGCTTCGATCACGGCCAGCTTTTCACCGGCCTGCACTTTCTGGCCGGGCTGTACCGCCACATCGACCAGCAGGCCGGGCATGGGAGAGAGCAGAAACTTGCTCAGGTCCGGCGGTGCCTTGAACGGCATCAGCTTGTGCAGCCGCGCGCCCAGGGGCGACAGCACCAGCGCATCCACCTGCGTGCCGTTATGTGCAATGCGAAGCGCCAGCGGGTTCTTGCCCACCCCTCGCTCCACCTGGGCGGTAAAGCCCTGGCCGTTGCAGGCGCCCTGCACGCGGATCTGGCCCAGTGTGGCGTTGCTGCTGATCTGATAGCTGGCGTCGCCCACCTGCACAACGCTGGACCCCGATTTGTCTTCAAAGTCGGTCACCGTCACGTCATGGTGCTGGTTCTGCCCTTCGGCACCCAGCGTGACCACCACAAACTGCTCGCCCACCTTCACCTCGTGCCCGGCCAGCTGGCCGCTGATGCCCGAGGCGCGGGCGCGGTAGCGGCGGTTCATGAAGGCGGCCAGCGCCACCAGGAACAGCGGGTCGCTGTGCGGCACGTCTTCGGCGTGGAAGCCCTTGCCGTAGTTCTCGGCGATGAAGCCGGTGTTGAAGTCGCCCGTCACAAACTTGGGGTGCGCCAGCAGCGCCGCCTGGAACGGGATGTTGCTGCTGATGCCGCGAATCACAAACCCGTTGAGCGCGGCGCGCATCTTGGCAATGGCATCGTTGCGGTCGGTGCCGTGCACGATGAGCTTGGCGATCATCGAGTCGTAGAACATCGGGATCTCGCCGCCCTCGTACACGCCCGTGTCCACCCGCACGCCCAATTTTTTGGTCGTATCGGACTGGAACATCGACTCCTCCGGCGGCTGAAAGCGCACCAGGCGGCCGGTGGACGGCAAAAAGTTGCGGAACGGGTCTTCGGCGTTGATGCGGCACTCGATGGCCCAGCCGTCGCGCTTCACGTCGGCCTGCGTCAGTGGCAGCTTTTCGCCGGCCGCCACGCGGATCATGAGCTCCACCAGGTCCAGGCCGGTGATGCATTCCGTCACCGGGTGCTCCACCTGCAGGCGGGTGTTCATCTCCAGAAAGTAAAAGTCCTGGTCCTTGCCGACCACAAACTCCACCGTGCCGGCACTTTGGTACTTCACAGCCTTGGCCAGTTGCACCGCCTGCTCGCCCATCGCCTTGCGGGTGGCGTCACTGATGAAGGGCGACGGTGCCTCTTCAATCACCTTCTGGTGGCGGCGCTGGATGGAGCATTCGCGCTCGTTCAGATAGATCACGTTGCCGTGCGAATCGCCCAGCACCTGGATCTCGATGTGGCGCGGCTCCTGCACAAACTTCTCGATGAAGATGCGGTCGTCGCCAAAGCTGTTGCGGGCCTCGTTCTGGCACGACGCAAAGCCCTCGAAGGCTTCCTTGTCGTTGAACGCCACGCGCAGGCCCTTGCCGCCGCCGCCGGCCGATGCCTTGATCATCACCGGGTAGCCGATGCCCTTGGCGATTTCCACCGCCTGCTCGGGGCCGGCAATCGCATCGTTGTAGCCAGGAATGGTGTTGACCTTGGCTTCGTTGGCCAGCTTCTTGGACGCGATCTTGTCGCCCATGGCAGCAATCGAAAATGCCTTGGGGCCGATGAAGGCAATGCCTTCGTCTTCGCAGCGCTTGGCAAAGGCTTCGTTCTCGGAGAGGAAACCATAGCCGGGGTGCACGGCCTGTGCGCCGGTCTGCTTGCAGGCTTCGATGATCTTGTCGGCCAGCAGGTACGACTCGCGCGAAGGCGCCGCGCCGATGTGCACGGCCTCATCCGCCAGCTTGACGTGGCGGGCTTCCTTGTCGGCGTCGGAGTAGACGGCGACGGTTTGGATGCCCATCTTGCGGGCAGTAGCGATGACGCGGCAGGCGATTTCGCCACGGTTGGCGATCAGGATTTTGGTGAACATGGTGCCTCTTTACTTTGCTAACTTCTTGGCTGCTGCCTTCATATCGATTCAGATTAGGCTTAGCTGCACTTCCGCTGAACTAGCTGGGGTTTTGACGCACTGCCTCACCGTCAATGAGTCCAACTCAGCACAGGCCGCTAAGAGTCCAGGCTGACTAACCGATGTAGCCTCAGTCAAAACGCGATTGGCGAGCTCCAATACTTCGGCTTGAGCGTGACTTGACCATCGCCTCCAATCCGGCACATATAGCCTCGCCCAATCTCCAGGCTCTAACTTCTTCAGACCATCACCGTAGGAGCGCTGATGAGCGGCAAACCGTGCGCGCGCCATTTGGCCTTGGAAATAAAGCCAAATCACGGGCGCCCACTTACCCAAGCCGCCGCGTGGATAAAAGCCATGAAAAGCAGTGAGGTTTATCGCTTCCGTCCGATTGAGGCACACCCGGAATCCATCACGACCGAACACGGCTAGCAAGAGCGCTGCAGGTTGCCTAGATTCCAATCGGTACCACGGTTTGCGCAAACGCGTGAGATATCGCTGATCAAGTCCTTTGGCTTCACCTAGTTGGATATAACGTGCTACTTCCTTTGACTGGCCACCCAAGCCGTTAAAGAGGAAGCACGCTTTATCCTGTAATCGCAACGTGTCGATCTGGTACTGATCGAAAACCACCGACGGCGCTGATGCAGCACTCGCAATGCAGCTGACAAGATTGGTCTCAGCAATGCCATGCGAAAGCGCACCAGACGGGCTAAGCAAAAAAAACTCATTGGCACCGGTGGCAACTCCTCGCTTTACTTCACCGAACTCTCCAAGAGGCACCATCCCGGCCAAATCTATCTCAGCTAAACCTAGCCCCTGCCAGTTACTCCTGGGGTTCAGACTGCTGTAGCAAATTTGGGCAAGTGGAGGAGCTGAGTCGTCCTCGTCGCATAACGAATGAAAGACTTCGGCGTCAACTTCTCCTGATAAGTGCCAAACCTTCAAACTCTCTTGCGGGGTACCATCGAAAAGAAGCACGCAAGCAGTCGTGGCTGCATCAGGAAAAACGCGCTCGGCCGTATCAAACAATACCAAGTGACTTAAGCGCCGATTTCGACAAATAAATTCCTTAACCTGTTCACCGTATCCGGTAGCCAAGAACTCCGACGGGACTATGAATGCCGCACGCCCACCCGCCTTAAGTCGGGAAACTACCAAGTAAATAAACAACGCATACTGATTGGTGAAGCCACTAGCAGCCAACCCCACCACTTGATCAACTTCCTCTCGTAGAGTTCCTGGCAAATCTCGATTCTGAAATCTGTTGTAGGGAGGGTTGACTACTGCAGCAGCAATTGGGTCATTGACTGATTCCAGAAAATCTTTGCATACAACCTCGGCACATAGGCGGGTCGCTAAGTTTGACTCCCATATTTCGGCTATTGATTTATC
>JALHRI010000081.1 GCA_022841525.1 Alphaproteobacteria bacterium
CACATTCTCCCACCAGACCCCACTTTAATCAAAAAACAGACGATAGTCAAGCAAGAATTGGGAAGTTTATAGTTATATGACAAAGACTTAATGGGAATGCCGATTGCAATCCAATAAGCAATAAAATGTTCAAATAAATAAGATAGATAGAAGAAATACTCAATGTGAATTATTAATTCCATTTTGAGAATGACGCTGAACAAGCTTGTTTTGCCACCAAAAAAATTGCACACTCTCGGCGTTCAACAATCCCACTTCAGCAGAGAAATGACGCCGTTATACTGGACACAAGCGATACAGGAACTGGCTGCATGCGATACAGTCATGCATCAGTTAATCCGGCAATTTGAAGATGCCACGCTCACTTCACGGGGTTGTGCTTTCACCACTCTGGCGCGTTCCATCGTCGGACAGCAGATTTCAGTCAAAGCCGCCGAAAGCGTCTGGCAAAAAGTAATCGGCGCCATTCCGGACATGACACCGCATACGATCGCAGAAGCAGAACAGGATTTGCTGCGCACCTGCGGATTATCCGCACGAAAAATAACCTACCTGCAGGATTTGTCGCGGCATTTCACCGAAGGGAGTTTGAATGAAACTTCATGGATTGATAGGGATGATGAAACCATCATCCAACAACTGACCGAAGTGAAAGGCATAGGGCGCTGGACAGCAGAAATGTTCTTGATTTTTCACCTGCAGCGTCCGGATGTGCTGCCGCTGGACGACATCGGACTGCAACGCGCAATGAGCCTGCGCTACCTTGATAAACAACCAATCGACAAAAAAACCATGCTCGAACTCGCCAAACCCTGGCAACCCTGGCGCTCGGTTGCCACATGGTATTTGTGGCGCAGTTTGGATCCGTTACCGGTGGAATATTGAAAAAAAGTATTTGGAAATAATGATATTGATTTAACACGAATATACTGGTTAATTTTAAATTCACGCCTTCAATCTAAATCAAAATTTGTATGATTTTATTGCTAAGTAATAGCTATTCTACGTTTGTTATTTGCCAGGTGGATTCATGATTCAGTTCTTGCAAGATCTTATTAAGCCCATCTTTGAACTTATAGGCATGCCGGAAAAATGGCATGAGGATTTACAGCTTTGGCTAAGCTTAGCTGCTGTGTTCAGCACTATAACTGGTGCAATAGTGTTTTATACATACAAACTGGTTAAAACCATTATTCTATGGCGCATCCAAAGCAACCTCAATAAAGATCTTCACCCCTTCTACACTAAGGATGAAATCGACAAATCGACCCATTACTATATTCCAACCAAATATCAAGATTTATCACCGTCTCAGGCGGAAGAGCCAGGTCGCGCTTATATTTCTTCACCAAAAGGGTTGCTCGTTCCTACTATGCTAAACATCATCTTTAATGATGACAGCGATCGTTATTATCTCATCCTGGCAGATTCAGGTATGGGCAAAACAACCTTTATGATTAACCTCTATCTGGCTTACAAAAAACAAAGGAGTTGGAAGAAGAAATATGAAATAAAACTTTTGCCGCTGGCACACCCAAGAACCTTTGAAGTTATTGACAAGCTTCAGAATCAGGAAAACACTATTCTCTTGCTGGATGCCCTTGATGAAGACAACGAAGCAGTAAAGAATTACCAGGAAAGACTTGAACAAATCATAGATAGAACGTGGAAATTTCGGAAAATTATCATTACTTGCCGCACGCAATTTTTCCCTAGAGAACAAAAAGAACCTAGCAAAGTTGGCTATTTTAGGCACGGGCCTGACGGCGGCTCTCACCACTTCAGAAAACAATACATTTCTATTTTTGATGATGATGACATCCGGAGCTATCTCTGGAAACAGTTTGGTGCTCTACACTGGAAAAAACGTAAAAAAGCCTGGCATCTGGTTCACAATAGCCCCAGTTTGATGGTTCGCCCGATGCTATTATCCAACATCAAAGATCTAGTCAAAGAAAATAAAACTTATCAGTATTCCTATCAGATTTATGAAGCTTTGATTCAAAAATGGATCGACCGAGAAGCCAGAAAGCCTGGTATTGAAGCTAAGTATGGTTCGCAAGTAAATTTTAAAAGGAAGCTCTATGCTTTCTCACGAGACTTGGCCAAAAATCTTTACCTTGAGCGAGGCAATCGTGAAGGTCGACTGTCGATTCATTACACCGAACAAATAACCACCTCTTCAGGTTTTCAATTGTCGGAATATGAAGATTTGATGAAAGAACCGGACTGGAGAAACCGTTCCTTGCTCAACCGGGATGCAGATGGACAATATAAATTTTCACACAAATCCATCCTTGAGTATTTCCTCGCCAGAGAGGCCATTGAGAATAACGATTTCTTTATACAATTCCATTTGGAGGGCATGGATGCGGCTCAATCGTTTATGGAACAAATAATATGGGGGGAGGTTTTTATAAAATCAGAAGGAACATTCACAACAAAAGAATTAAATATACCTCGTCCTTTATCTCAAATTACGAAGGAAGATTTTCCAGATGTGACGCTTTTAAAGATCACCAATGCCAATCAAATCAATTTTTGGTGCCTATTATTTTTCTTTAAATCTTCTCGTAATAGTACTTTAATCTTCATGGATAAATTAAAACTACCTTTGCTTTATCCTTTATATAAGATCATGTTCTATAGATGGTTATACGTTAGAATTAGGGAAAAATGGAAACTGCTGGAGCTGCATCACTTGCCAGAATTGCGCCACGTGCCGGAACTGCTAAAACTATTGGAACTGCGGAAACGACCGGAACTGTCAGAATGGCTGGAGTTGCGGAAACAAATGGAGCAACTGGAACAGAGTGAGCAACTGGAGCTCAGCGAATTACTAGAACAACTGGAGCGGATGGAGCAAAGGGGGCAGTTGGAGCTACGGGAACAGCTGGAATGGATGGAACAGCTGGAACAAAGGGAACCGCTGGAATTTCGGGAACAACTAGAACAACTAGAACAACTAGAAAAACTGATACTGTTAGAACCGTGGGAACTACGAGAACAACTGGAACAACTAGAAAGGCTCATACTGTTAGAGCCGTGGGAACAACTGGAATTGCGGGAATTGCTTGTACATATAAAAAAACAGGATTTGTGTCCGGCTGTTGAGTTCAAAGCCGCTAACACTTTTATCAATACATGCCAAGAGCTCCAGAAGGCCCTACCTAACATCAAAATAATCTATTGACTTGAAAAAGCAACTTACGCTGGTATTCGTTTATAACTTCATATCATCCTGGCCAGTTATAGGGCTTGTCCGAGAACTCGGAAGTTCGAATTTTTGGTACAAAATATGCCGGATATATTAAAGAATTCACACTATATGTAATAGTCAAATTTGAATATTTTTCATTCTCGGACAGCCTCATAGTCATTCCCATGATCGTTCATGATCATTTTAGGAAAACACTGATTACGTGTACGTCTGTATTAGCCGATACACAAAATACATACTTGGCGTTATAAATCCACCATTAAGGTTTATCATACAAGCTTTAATTCGATTAGCCTATGATCCTGATATGGAGCCAACCTACTTCGACCACAATGCCACCACCCGCGTCGACGATGCCGTACTGGACGCCATGCTGCCCTATCTCCAGCAGGAATTTGGTAATGCATCCAGCCGCCATAGTTATGGCACCAGTGCCCGGCGGGCGATTGATAAGGCGCGCAAACAAGTGGCGGATGCGGTGGGGGTGCAGCCGGTGCAGGTGATTTTTACCAGTGGTGGCTCGGAAGCGAATAATTTGTTTATTCGCGGCGCGGCGGATAGTTTGAAGCCGGGGAATCTTTTTATCAGTGCGATTGAGCATCCTTGTGTGTTGAAACCGGCGCAAGCGCTGGCACGCCGCAATGGTGATGCGTGGGTGGTGCATCCATTAGCGGTGAATCCATTGGGGCAGGTTGATTTGGATGCGGCCGGTAACGCCATGCGTGAACATAAGCCGGGGCTGGTTTCTGTGATGCTGGTGAATAATGAAACCGGTGTGATTCAGGATGTTGCGGGTATTGCAGAGTTGGCGCGCGCGCAGGGTGGCATCGTGCACACCGACGCGATTCAGGGATTGGGAAAAATTCCGGTGGATTTTGCCGCGCTGAAAGTGCATGCGATGACGTTGTCGGCACACAAGATTTATGGCCCCAAAGGCGCTGCGGCTTTGATCGTGGATAAACGGTTGTTATTGAAACCGCTGATTTATGGCGGCGGGCATGAAAACGGACTGCGTTCCGGCACCGAGAATGTGCCTGCGATTGTGGGATTTGGCGTTGCCTGCGAATTAGCCCGATCCCGCTTGGCAGAAACCGCTCAGCCTATTTCGCAACTGCGGGATCATCTGGAAAAAGGGTTGGTTGGTATGGGGGCGGTGATTTTTGGCGCCGGGGCTGAACGCATACCGAACACGTGTTATTTTGCGCTGCCGGATATCGAGGGCGATACGCTGGTGGTTAAGCTGGATAGAGCAGGTTTTGCTGTTGCCGCCGGGGCTGCCTGTTCCAGCGTCAATCCGGGGCAAAGCCATGTATTGAGCGCGATGCAGGTTGATCCGATGCTGGCGCGGTGCGCGGTGCGCGTCAGTTTGGGAAGCCGCAACACCCGTGAGCAAGTCGAGGATTTTCTGCACGCAATCCAACGCATTGTTGCAGAATTACGGCAGATCAGCAGTCTTTCCATCTAAAGTGCCCTATAATCAATCCATCTATGACG
>JALHRI010000082.1:0-2753 GCA_022841525.1 Alphaproteobacteria bacterium
GTCGATTGTCTATAACCCGCCCGATTTAACCGGTATCGAAGGTCATCTGGTACAGGTGGTTTCGCGGCTGCTTTCAAAAAACAGAGACGAGCGTTACACCAGTGCTTTAGACCTGATCTATGATTTATATGCGGTCTACAACATTCAATTACCGCTCGAATCACAGTTACATCGTGAGAGTTTCTTACAGGCAGCGGCCTTCGTCGGGCGCGAATATGAATATCAATGCCTGACGGATGCGCTGAAAGCAGCGGCGACTGGCACAAGCCAGCTATGGTTGATTGGTGGTGAAGCCGGTGTAGGCAAAAGTCGCCTTTTAGATGAACTGCGAACGCGGGCATTGGTCGACGGCTTTGTCGTCTTGCAGGGTCAGGCTGTGGAAAGTGGGGGTCTGCCATACCAATTATGGCGTGAAGTGGCACGAAAACTGGTGATCGGCGTGCCGATGAGCGATCTATCGACCAGTGTGATGAAAGAACTCGTTCCTGATATTGCTGCGCTGGTTGACCGTGAAGTCGCTGACCTCGCGGCACTTGAACCCCAGGCCAATCGTGACCGTTTGATGGCGGCACTGCTGGAACGCCTGTCTGCTTTAGCAGCGCCCATTCTGCTCATTCTAGAAGATTTACACTGGGCGAACGAAAGTCTTGACCTCTTAAAACTCATACTGCCGCATCTCAAAACACTGCCCCTAATGATCGCCGGTTCGTATCGTAACGATGAAAGACCAACCTTACCCGAAGAACTGCCAGAAGCCTTACTGCTCACCTTAGCGCGTCTGAGTCCCGCAGCGATAGCCGATCTCAGTGCTTCAATGGTCGGCGCGGAAAATACGACGCCGGAACTGGTCGAACGGCTGCTGCACGAGACTGAAGGGAATGCTTTATTTATGGTCGAAGTCATGCGGGCGCTGGCGGAAGAGGCCGGTAGTTTGCATGACATCACCCGCAAATCCCTTCCGGAAAGAATTTTAGCGGGTGGCATGGTCGCGGTACTGCAACGTCGAGTTGCGCGAGTACCGGCATGGGCATTGGAAACACTCAAATTAGCAGCCGTCATTGGGCGTATGATCGATCTGCCCGTCCTCCAGGCGGCAAAAATTGCCAATATCGATCATTGGTTACAGGTTTGCGCCGACGCCGCTGTTCTGGAGCCATATCACGGTGAATGGCGCTTCAGCCATGACCGGCTTCGCGAAGTCCTGCTCGAAGATTTCGAAAACCTCCCAGCCCTTCATAAACAGGCGGCACTCGCGCTTGAAGCAGTCTATCCCAATAATGTCGATTACGCCGAAGCACTCGCCGAGCATTGGCACATCGCCAGCAATCCTGAACGTGAAATCTTTTTCATCCTCAAGGCGGCAGAACACCTGATAAATATCAGCGGGGAATATAGGCGTGCGGAAAAGCTCGTTCAGCAGGGTCTCGACCTGAATTTACCCCATACCCGTGCTGAACTGCTGCTGTGGCAAGGCTTCGCTGCGGAAAAACAGAGCCAGTATGAAACGGCCTTTGACCTCTACCAGACCGGGTTAGCGGCTGACCCAACTCCCGCTATACAAGTTCTCCTTTTGAACCGTTCTGGACACATCTGCCTGCGAGTGGGTAGGTACGCTGAAGCGGGTGATTATGCACAACAGGCACGCGAAATCACCGAGAATCCCGACGATCAGCATAACAGTTTGCATCTCCTGGGTCTTGTAGCTCGTTATCAGGGGGATTATCCGGCAGCCCAGGCTCATTACCAGGCGAGTTTACGTATCCGGCGTAAGATCGGGAACAAAAAGGGTATTGCCGATAGCCTAAACAACCTCGGTATGATAGCGATGCATCAAGGCGATTATTCGCTTGCCCGCACGTATTTTGCAGACAGCTTGCACATCCGCCGTGAAATGGGCGACAGGCAGGGTACAGGGATAAGCCTGAACAATCTCGGTATTATCGCCATCTATCAGGACGATTATGCGTCAGCGCACACTTATTTTGAAGAAAGTTTACAGATTAATCGCCAGATTGGCGATTTGAGCGGTACTGCCGGCAGCCTGAACAATCTCGGCGGTATCACCCAGGCACAGGGCAATCATCCAGCAGCGCGTGCTTATTTTGAAGAAAGTTTGCAGATCAATCGCCAAATTGGGGACAAACAGAATATTGCCGTGAGCCTGCACAATATCGGTGTTCTGGCCGATGTACAAGGTGATTTTGGAGCTGCCCGCAGCCTGTACGAAGAATGTCTGAGGATCGCCCGCGAAATTGGCAATCCTGAAGCGATTATCTATGGAACATCGGGGCTGGTCATCGTCATGGCACAGACCGGTGAACATGAAGCCGCCCGCAAATTCTTGATCGAGTCCCTTAAAACCGCCCGCGACATGGCGACCTTACCGGCCATGATGTATGCGTTGTTGGGTGCAGTGTTTTGGTCACACAACCCTGAACAAGTGGCGACATGGGTCGGGTTGATGCTCGAACAAGGCAGCACCGATATTAAAGACGATATACGCTTCCAGAAAATATGCCGCACTATTGACGTTCATGATGCGGTGGAACGCGCGAAATCACGGGATGTGCGGGTGGAGCTTGAGGCTTTGCTGGCAGAGTTGACATAACCTTTATTTGCCAGCCCACAGTTTTGAGATAGTCGTGAAAAGCTGCCGTAAACGCGCAGTGTCTCCCCACTGCCCTGATGGGTTATACAGCAATCAAGTTGCGGCGCGACTCGTATAAAGGACGATCAAGCAAAACCGACGCTTG
>JALHRI010000082.1:2763-4666 GCA_022841525.1 Alphaproteobacteria bacterium
CATTGACTTGCCTTTATTGAACCATTATGAGCCTAAAATTTGGAGCTTATAAGTGCTTTTTACGCTGACAACAACGTTCCAGCCCGCCACCGACCTCGGCTATTTATTGTATAAACATCCGGCGCGGGTACAGCAGTTTGATCTCGCTTTTGGTCAGGCCCATGTGTTTTACCCGGAAGCAACGGCAGAACGCTGTACGGCGGCATTACTGCTCGATATTGATCCGGTAGGACTGGTGCGGCGTAGTGGTGACAACACCTTCGCGCTTGAACAATATGTGAATGATCGGCCTTATGTGGCATCGTCGTTTCTGAGTGTTGCCATTGCGCAGGTGTATCGCACGGCACTTGGCGGACGCTGCGATGATCGCCCAGAATTAGCCGAAACACCCATTCCATTAGAAGCGAAACTTACGGCGCTGCCGTGTCGCGGTGGTGAGACGCTGCTACGGGCATTATTCGAGCCACTCGGCTACCGCGTGAGCGTTGAAAACTACCCGCTTGACCCAACCTTTCCGGCATGGGGCGAGAGCCGTTACTTCACAGTGACGCTCAATGCGACTTTGCGGCTGAAGGATTTGCTCGCGCATGTCTACGTGCTGATTCCGGTTTTGGACGACGACAAACATTATTATGTTGGCGATGAGGAAGTTGAAAAATTATTGCGCTTCGGCGAGGGCTGGCTCAAGCAGCACCCCCAGGTCGAGCAAATTACACACCGGTATTTGCGCCACCAAAAAAGCCTGACACGCGGGGCATTGGCGCGGCTGGTGCGTGAAGAAACTCCAACTGCCGATGAAGTCGCTGTACAGCGGGATGCTGAAGAAGCGGCTGTCGAAGATAAAATCAGCCTGCACCAGCAGCGGCTGAATACCGTGTTGGCCGTACTGAAACAGTCCGGGGCGCGGCGGGTGCTTGACCTGGGCTGCGGCGAGGGCCGATTGCTCTCGCTCCTGCTGAAGGAGCCGCAGTTCAGCGAAATTCTCGGTACAGATGTATCGCACCGTGCGTTGGAAACCGCCGCCGACAAACTGCGTTTGGATCGCCTTCCACCCATGCAGCTCCAGCGGATTCGCCTGCTGCATAGTTCGCTGATTTACCGTGATCCGCGCTTGAGTGGTTACGACGCGGCGGCAGTTGTAGAGGTGATTGAACATCTCGATCCGCCCCGCTTGGCAGCTTTTGAGCGGGTAGTGTTTGAGTTCGCTCGTCCCAGACTCATCGTGCTTACGACGCCGAACGCTGAGTACAACGTGATGTGGGAGTCGCTACCTGCCGGTAAATTCCGCCACCGTGACCACCGCTTCGAGTGGACTCGCGCCGAATTTCAACTATGGGCGCAAGGCATGTGTGAGCGGTTTGGCTATCAGGTGCGCTTCCTGCCGATTGGTGATGAAGATGCGGCTGTAGGCGCGGCGAGTCAGATGGGCGTATTTGAGATTAAGGGGGCGCAGTCATTATGACTCTCACTATACCCGACTTCGCTCTTATCGTGCTGATCGGTGCATCCGGCAGCGGCAAATCGACGTTCGCCCGTTCTCATTTTCTGCCGACAGAAGTGATCTCGTCGGATTTTTGTCGTGGCTTGGTCAGTGACGATGAAAATGACCAAACGGCCACCGGTGATGCGTTCGACGTGCTGCACGCCATCGCGGCCAAGCGCCTCGCCCGTATGAAATTGACCGTCATTGACGCGACCAATGTGCAGGAAGATGCCCGCAAGCCGCTGATCGCTCTCGCTAGGCAGTATCACGCGCTGCCGGTGGCGATTGTGCTGGACGTTCCCGACAGCGTGAGCTACGAACGCAACAAGCAGCGGCCAGATCGCAATTTTGGAATGCACGTCATCAAGCGTCAGCGCAGCGAACTGCGGCGCTCAATTCGGGGTTTGGAACGTGAAGGCT
>JALHRI010000083.1 GCA_022841525.1 Alphaproteobacteria bacterium
GTCCATAAAACCTCCGTTTGGTTCACTTCGTGATCCAAGCGGAGGTCTCTTACTTACTGTGTAGAACTCTGCCAATCCTCCACCAGAGGTGGAGGTTTTTGTAGGTTACAAAAAAAGCCAGCCCGAAGGCTGGCTTTTGGTACTTCGAACTGCCAGATGCTAGCGTTTGCTGAACTGGAAGCTGCGGCGTGCTTTCGCGCGGCCGTATTTTTTACGCTCTACCACGCGGCTATCGCGGGTGAGGAAGCCGCCCTGGCGCAGCGCTTTATGGAAATCCGGGTTGTACAGATCCAGCGCGCGGCTGATGCCTAGACGCACGGCACCGGCCTGACCGGAAAGACCGCCGCCAGTAACGGTGGCTACGACATCGAACTTGTCTTGTTCACCCAGCGCTGAGAAGGGCTGGTTGATGATCATACGCAGCACGGGGCGCGCGAAATATTCCGCAAACTCTTTACCGTTCACGGTCACTTTGCCTTTGCCACGCTTTACCCATACGCGCGCGACCGCATCTTTGCGGCGGCCGGTGCCGTAGGTGCGGCCTTTCGCGTCAATGTTTTCGTTGGTGCTTTTGCTGGTGGTGACATCTTCCAGCGAGGCTTTTTTGGTGGTGGTCGTACGTGCCATAATGCTTGCCTATAGTTTCCTGAATTATCGTGCGTTTTTATCGTTCATTGCCGCGAAATCTACCTTGCGGGGAGATTGCGCAGCATGCGGATGCTCAGCACCTGCGTACACATGCAGATGGCCTTCCTGGCGACGCGCCAAAGGCGAATCCTTCGGCAGCATGCGCTTGACCGCTTTTTCAAGCAGGCGCTCAGGATGCTCGCCGGAAAGGATGAATTCTGCGGTTTGCTCTTTAATACCGCCGGGGAAACCTGTGTGGTAGTAATAGACTTTTTTGCCGCGCTTACGGCCGGTGAGCTTCACTTTTTCCGCATTGGTGATGATCACGTAATCGCCACAATCCATGTGCGGGGTGAAGCTGGCTTTATGTTTGCCGCGCAGCAGCTTGGCGACATAGCTCGCCAAACGACCGGCGACCACGCCGGTGGCGTCGATCTCAAGCCATTCTTTTTTAATATCTTTTGGCGTTGCCGAATAAGTTCTCATAATGCATTCTCTTGTTTTTGAAAGTACTAGCAGGGGCGCTTCACTAGCGCGCGGCAGCTATGCTGTCAACCACTATATTGGGGGGATAAGCGCCGTGCGCACCGCCAGGGCGTGACATTTGCAGCACGCAAAAAAGCTGAATCTCTACCAGTCGGCGATAAAAATGAAAAACTCTCCATGAAACGTTAACGATTCGTTTACTATTGCGGCGTATAACTGAGGAATAATGCGTAAAAGTACGTGCCTGAAGGCGCGTGCAATAAAAACAGGAGCGACGGCAATGAATGTATCTAATACTTCGCGCAAGCATAAGCATCAGTCAGGCTTTGCGATCATTTTGGTGATGGTGCTGCTGGTGGTTGCTGGCGGTGTCGCCGCGACGATGATGGCGCGCCAGGATAATGAAACCGTATGGGCGCCGATTAAAGGGACGCAACATCAGCTGGCTAGCATTCAAGAAGCGCTGATTGCCTATCAGCGTCAGAATCACGCCCTGCCTGCGCCTGCACTGCGGACGCTTGAAGGGGTCACGGTGCCTGGAGCAAGATTGCATGTCGATGCCACCGAGGTATTTAATGCCATTACCAATCCGGAAACCGGCGTGCCCGATGAAGTGGGCGACGTTTTCGAAGGCGGCGGTAAAGTGGCAACCCCATCCTCTTCAGGGGGTGTAGCCTATGTCAGCAATAGCAACAAGCCTCTGGATGAGCCGCACACCATCGTGCTGGTAGGGGCTATCCCCTGCGAAACGCTGGGGTTGAGACGAGATTGCGCGGAAGATCGCAACGGCCGACTCCTCACCTATGCCGTCACCCGTGATGCTACGGATCCGGATAAATTTGAAACCGCAGAAGGGGCGATTAAGATTGAAAATGCCGCGCACGAAGTGGTGGCTGAGAATGTATCGTTTGTGGTGCTGGCGCAGGGCAAAGCCGCGCATGGCGCATGGAATGCGAAAAGCCGGATCAAAGGTCGCGGCTGCGACGGGCAGATGATCAGCGCGCCCAACGGCAAAAACAATGAGGCAGGAAGCGTAGGAGGCGGTGTCTCGGACTTTATGAACTGTTCAGAACAAAGCGCGACGTTTATCACGCATGATGTGACACTCGCTGGCAATCAGAAATTCGACGATCAGCTGCTCAAGGGCGAGAAAGATACCGCCGCACTGACCATGAGCAAGCCCTGTGCCGCGCAAGGCGTCAGCTGGACGCATGGAAATAACAAAGCGCTGGGAACGCCCGCCTGTAATGGCGATGTGACGGCGATGTATCATTACGGCTCCATCAAAGCCGCCGCCAGCCAACTGGTGACCGATAGCACCGCACCGACCACCGGTGCGGCGACCTACCGTTGTAATAACGGCGCGGTGGAGCTTGACTCCAGCGCGCCTTCGCCCACCTGCGTGGCCACCAACCCTCCAGGCACCTGTGCGCTGCCCTGGGGTGGTACGATTAATGATGGCGATAGCGTAACGGCCTGGGCGGCAGCCACCTATCCGTGCGGTGCCAACGGGCCTGCTTCTGAAACACGCGTCTGTACCAATGGTGTGCTGTCGGGTAGCTTCCTGCATCCTTCGGTAACGCCGCCTGTGTGCGCGGGCACCTGTGCTCTGCCATGGGGCGGGACAATTAATGTCGGTGATTCGGTCACGGCATGGGCAGCAGATACTTACCCATGCGGTGCCAACGGGCCTGCTTCTGAAACGCGTCAGTGCGTCGATAATGGCAATGGCACGGCAACACTGACTGGATCATTCATCCATCCTTCGGTGACACCGCCTGTATGTGCGGCGACCTGTTCCTTGCCATGGGGCGGGACGATTAACGAAGGCCAGTCGGTCACTGCCTACAATCTAAGCGTGGGAACCTGCAGCCAGAACTGCGCGCAAGAAACACGCCAGTGTACGCGCGATAGGAACGGCAATTTGATACTTAGCGGTAGTGGTTTTCTCGGTTCGTTTAACCATCAAAGCTGCACACCCGCGACGAATTGTGGCACGGCAAGCTGCAGCCTGCCATGGGGTGGCACGCTGGCGCACGGAGACTCGGCCACGTTCTATCTGAACGAAGTGCTTCCGTGTGGTGCAGCCTGCGAAGGTATTACCCGCACCTGTAATAACGGCGTGTTAAGTGGTAGTGATGCCTATGCAGCCGGCAGCTGCTCTGTAATTGGTTGCGGCGGTGATGATGAATGCGATGCAAGTACTCACATCGGGCCACTACCATGTCCGAATCCAAGGGGGTTCTATTGGGCACCACAGCCAGACGGCAGCAATGTATGCACGGCTCTTTGCGGCGGCATTGGCGGTGGCGGCGGGAGCTAACAGTTATTCAGGATAAATTGTTCACAGTGCAGCATACACTGAAACAATCTTGCGATACTTTTTGCTGAATCCAAAAACCCTTATTAAATCCATTAAGGGTGCCTTTAGGTGCCCTTATTTGCGTGTATTACGAATAATAACAGTGTCACAAAAACTTCACAAAAATATGATGGGTTTGGCTAAAGCGGCGTAGTACAATTCTGGGGTAAGTTCATTCTTTAGGAGTTTTTTATGTCTAAATCGTCATATCCAACTAGTCTAGTCCCCCCATGTTTAGAGTCTCCCTCCGGTGTACCGCTGCCTACCCCGCCTCAACGTACCGTAGATTTTTTTGGCGATGGAACCGATAATACATTTGATCTTGCGCAATGTTTGAACAGCCAATCTCCGACATACCGAATCACCGACTCTACTGGTGGTAATGATACATATGTCTTGTTTAAGCCTTCAGCCACAATAGTTGATACACGAGGAAATGACGTCTACTACTCTGATAATCTTTCACCAGAGGTTCCTTCGTCTAAAGAAAGTAGGTTAACGATTAATGATACCGCAGGTAAAGACATCGTACGAGTGGCTGGTTCAACACGTTTGGAGGCTTTCCTCGCAGGAGGTTCCAAAGTTGTAACTGCTGGTTCTGGCGATGATTTAGTGACGATAGATAATGGAACGGTAGATGCTAATTTAGGGGCAGGAAACAATCGAGTTATTTTAGGCGCTAAAAACGGAACCGATGTTATTCGTACTATAGGCAGCGCTGCTGCTCCAGGGGCTTCTGTAACGGTGGATGGATTTGATGTATTCGGCACCAGCGTTCCCGGCTTTTCCAGACAGGGTGCGGACAAGATTCAACTGGACCCTGATTTTACAGTTGATTTAATGCGGTCTGATTCAAATAATACAGTATTTGTGAGTCCAGACGGCGCTGTGGTCAACCTACCAGGCGTAAGTTTATGTGCTCTGAGTCCTGAAAACTATTTGGAGCCTGTGCCTCCTTCTTCTTCAGTTGGAACAATATCTAAACAATGCTACAATGAGGTTCCAAAGAAGTAACCCTCCTCTAACCCTTCACCCAAACCCAGCCTTCGGGCTGGGTTTTTTTTGTAACCTACAAAAACCTCCACCTCTGGTGGAGGATTGGCAGAGTTCTACACAGTAAGTAAGAGACCTCCGCTTGGATCACGAAGTGAACCAAACGGAGGTTTTATG
>JALHRI010000084.1 GCA_022841525.1 Alphaproteobacteria bacterium
CACAAAAGGGAGGCATGGCAGATGATTTTGTTCAAGGATTAAGAATAAAAAAAGAGTCAAGTGGCCCTATTTCATATATGGAGCGCACTGAATTTTATCCTAGTAGCGCTGTCGGCCAAAATTTTTTGGCCCAGCTCTTAAACAATCAGGACAAAGAAGCCGTTAACGCGCTTTTTGCTATGGTAGAGGCGGAGCATCCTGGCCAAAGTCCGCATATATTGCTTGGTCTTGGTGACACATTCGACGGACTTATTTTCAGCCGCAATCTAGACTCAAACCCGTTTTTAGCCGCTGCGAACCATGGCGATTTTGATACTGTTAAGAAATATCTAAATTACTTTCGCAACGATCAACCATCATTAGATAAACTAGCGATGAGTGCAACGCTTCCAACCTTGTTTTTAGCTGCAGCAAAACATGGAGACACTGAATTTTCCAAGGAGTTAGTAGACTTATTTTATAAGCAAGAAAAGCTGATAGCTGTGCTAATGGAAACACAAGAAAAAACCAGAGCAGTTATAGCCGATAGAGAAAATCGCCCTATTCAATCTATCCCTAAAAAAGGGGCTTTGGGGGAATTCGTAGCAAAACTTGACAGAGAAAGACTTGCTGCCTGTGCACTTTATTCAGATAATTCTTCAGAATACATTAACTGGTTGAATTCTGCTTTAGAAAAAGATGCTGCTACAGTAGGCCGCCCAGATTACCCTGAGGTTACCGAAAAATATTTGCGCCGAAGAGGCGCGCGCTCTGAAAGCGATATTCAAAAATCCCGTGAACTTACACAGCAATTTGATAATTCTGGCGGAATTAGGCTTGAGCCACAAGCAGACCGTGCAGTTGCTCCCTCTAATTCATTAGCGCCCTCAAACAACGTACCTTTAACTGGTCTTAGGGCTATTTTACACGCACTAAGCTTAGAAAAGCCAGGACAGACCAAGAAAGCAGATAGGTGGTTAGAAACATTACGGAGCTTCTTTGATAATGAAAACGATGCTCTAAGTTTTTTAACAAAACGCATAGCTTATATGGCCGCTAATACAGATAACCCCTCATTATGGAGTCATCATTATCATAGCCATCGCTGGAATGACTTTATTCAGCGTGGCGGCATTGGTTCAAGAATAAGCTTGGGAAAGAATGATCTCGCGATTGAAGAGGCATTGATTTTTGCAGATACACCAGAGATCAGTTCGATAATTTCTGATCAAAAACAACTAGAACACCAAAGAGATAGGCTGCCAAGCTCAATTAATCGCACGGCATGGAGCAAATTGCTGTTAGCGAGTCCAGCTGCAGCCGACTTTTTCTCCCAGGCGCCTGAAATTGAGGCATATGCTAAAGCTAAGGGCATCCCCTTTCCTGAAACCGATGGTGAGCTGCGAGAATTCTTGTTGGGCTACAGTATCGATAAACTCGGCATTACAGATCTGACGATAATTAACCAAATGAAGGCCAATGCCGCAAACTCATTTTTTTCAGCCAACCTTGATGGTCTCACCGACAATGTCTCTTGTCTTGTGCATAATACCCGTCATGTAAAACCTTATGATCCTGATCCGTTACATGTCATGGAAAAATACGGATATCTCTATAATTTGGCATATATTGGGGCATTAGGAAGAACTGCTGTTAAAAAGCCGCATACGAACGATGATCAATATGCTAGAGTCGCTCTGTTTCCTTCACCCAATCCTGGCCAGGTGAGTATATTAAATAGCCCGGACATGCCTGAAGATATTGATCTATGCACAAAGGTTTTGAATGCCGCAAGTCTCGTACCACCTACAAAACCTTTTATACCTTTTAGCAAAAACCCAGATAAAAAACCCAGAATCCAAGTTCATATTGCATTGCCCGATGCAAGTGATGAAGTGCTTAACGAACTAGCAAAACAAATAGCATTAAATATTCTTTTCGTCCAAAATAAAGGTACGCTACCAAGCGATAGGATAGAACACCTACAACAAAGTTGCGCCCCAAAGTATGATTGGGATAAAACGCCTGCTTTTAATGCTATATCAGATACTGTTACTGATTTGATAGATCTAAGAGATGGTTTGCCCGGTAACGTCGTTAGTTTTTTGTTACCTTGTTCTAATGGTGATATTAGCCGCTACGATGAGAAAGCCATTAAGCGTTACATCTTAGATGCCCAAGATTTTATTAGCCGCGCTCTTACCATGCTAGATAAAAATGGGGGCAAAGCCATAAATCCTACCGCGGAGGATCTAATATGGCAGCGTTATGGTGGTTTGTTAAACGTTACTGTTGAGCAACAAACCGAAAGATCATGACCACACGGCGTTGTTCGAGTTCTTTGACAATGCTGGTCGTATTCATGAGGCCTCAGCGCGTAGTGAAACAAGCCGCGCTTATAGCAGATATGCACTAGGGTGAACTGAAAAATGGGATTTTTTAAGTAGGCATTGCGTGATGTTGACGTCACTGCCTGAATTTTTCGTGAGAAAAATTCTAGGGCAGTCCAGTTAGAGCACATGATGGATCGCCCTAGAATTTTCCTTTAAGAAAATTCAGGCGATGACAGCCGAAATCTACCGATTAAAAACGCTTTTCGTGGCGCTTGGCACCACCTGCTGCGCGCGCGGGCTGGCGATCTCGCCGCTGCAAGCCGCATCGTAGCTGATGCCAGAGAGCGCTTGTTTCGCGCTTTGGCTCCAGGCGGCCAGCGCAGCCCCTAAGCCACGATCGTCGTGCACAGGGCTTTCATCGCCTAAACACCCATCCAGCATAGCTTGCATGCCGATGACATCGGCAAGTTCCGGCTGAAAGAGATGTTGAAACGGATCACTCATACACGCGCTCGTCGGCATTAGGGCTACATTCTCACCCTAGCGTATCGCGGTTAAGATTTGGTTAAGAATTGAGAAAATGCTGGGTATCGGCACCCATGTACTTGTGCATTTTGTTGGCACAGCTATGCTGATATCATGGCGCAGCAGGCATTATTTCAACAATCCACCACCCACACCCCACTGGCAGAACGGCTGCGGCCGCGCATGCTATCTCAGGTGATCGGCCAAGGTCAGGCGCTGGGCGCTGGCTCACTGCTGGAGCGCGCGGTCGCGGCGCGTCAGCTTCCTTCGATGATTTTATGGGGGCCGCCAGGCTGCGGTAAAACCACCATCGCGCGGCTGATTGCAGGCGAGGCCGGTTACACGCTGGAGAGTGTTTCCGCCGTGGCAAGCGGCGTGGCGGATCTGAAAAAACATTTCGAAATCGCCGAACATGCGCGCTCCGTGGGGGGGCGCACGGCGCTGTTTGTCGATGAAATTCACCGCTTCAACCGCGCCCAGCAAGATGTGCTGCTTCCGGTGATGGAAAACGGCACCATCACGCTGATTGGCGCGACGACCGAGAATCCTTCTTTCGCGCTGAATTCAGCACTGCTCTCGCGTGCGCGTGTTATCGTCCTACAACGCCTCGATGCGCAGGCGCTGGAGGAAATGCTCGCGCGTGCCGAGAAAGAAGTGGGCGCCTTACCGCTCACGCCTGATGCGCGTGAGGCGCTGATTGCCATGGCCGATGGCGATGGGCGGTTTTTGCTCGGCAGCGCGGAGGCGATTGCGCACGCTGCCCCCACCTCCGCCCTGACGCCAGAAACACTCAGCGCGCTGCTGCAGCGCCGCCCCGCGATCTACGATAAAACCCAGGAGCAACACTATAACTTAATTTCTGCACTGCACAAAAGCCTGCGCGGGTCAGACGTGGACGCAGCACTCTACTGGTTCGCGCGCATGTGCGAAGGCGGCGAAGACATGCGCTATGTGCTGCGCCGGCTGGTGCGCTTTGCGGCCGAAGATATCGGCATGGCTGACCCTGAGGCGCTGGTACAGGCCCACACCGCAGCCCTTACCTATGAGCGCTTAGGCTCGCCGGAGGGCGAATTGTGCGTGGCGCAGTGCGTGATTTATCTGGCCACCGCGCCGAAATCGAACGCGCAATATACGGCGTATAAAGCCGCGCGCGTCGCGGCGCGCGAGCACGGTTCGCTGCCGCCGCCTCCGCATATTTTGAATGCACCCACCAAGCTGATGAAAGAGCTCGGTTACGGAGCAAACTACGCATACGATCACGATGAGGCGGATGGTTTTTCCGGCCAGAATTATTTCCCCGATGGCATGAAGCGCGAACAGTTTTACACGCCCGTGGAACGCGGCTTCGAGCGCGAAATTACTAAGCGCCTCGATTACTGGGCGAAGTTGCGGGAGCGGAAGAAGCAGCCCTAACGTGATTCTGCCATGTTGTTCCGGCAGTAGTTACTTTTTCAGGTAATAGCGTAGCTTTCGGGTCCCTTCTGGGCTGGATTTGCGCGCAGGGCGCACCAATGGCGGATTGCACAGCGCATTCTTCTGTTTGCACATAGTTTGGTGCCGAAGATTGTGTATGTATCACTCGCAAGCCACCGCCGGCTCTTATTTCACGATCATTGCCGCGATCATGCAAAACAAACCGATCATTCCATAGCAC
>JALHRI010000085.1 GCA_022841525.1 Alphaproteobacteria bacterium
TTATCTGGGTGCGCGGCACTGCTACGAAACCTATGCTGGCGGCAACCCGGATGACCTGACCTTCACCGTCACGTGGATTGGTTTCTGGTTCAACATTCCCGGCGTGACGCTTGACCCGACGGTTGAAACCAACACGTTCTTCGACAACGGCGCGGATGTGGTCATTTCCGGTATCGACACGCCGGAAGCGATTGTCGTCGCGGGGCAGCGTGCCGCCAGCGGCCAGACCGCATGGGCGATTCCTTACGACTTCCGTGATTCTTGTGGCCGTGCGCCAGAGATTTGCCTCGGCGTTCCCTATTTCAACTGGGGACCGGCTTACGTGAATGTGGTGAGCGAAGTGCAGGCTGGCGAGTGGACACAGAGTTGGGATTGGATCGGGCCGGATTGGTCGGACATCAACAACCTGGATACCTCGCTGGTGGGCTTTGTGAAGGGCGATGGCCTGAGCGAAGAAGATGCGGCCACGCTGGATACATTCATCGCTGAAATGGCAGCCTACGCCACCGATGAAGCCAACGCGGACACCTTCTACCTGTGGACAGGGCCGTTGAGCTATCAGGACGGCACCGAAATCGCCGCCGAAGGTGAAGCCCTGCCGGCTATCGCGCCGCTGGGTGAAGCGCCGAGTGTGTGGTATCTCGAACAACTGCTTAGTGGTATCGAAGGCGCAAGCAGCCAATAAGCTCGCGCCAATTCTGTCTGTATTGCAGGGGCGCAACATGTTGCGCCCCTAGCTATTGGTTAAATGTATGCATATCGAACTTCGGCACATGCACAAACGTTTTGGCGCTGTCCACGCCAACAACGACATCAGCCTGACGCTACCGAGTGGGCGCATTGTAGGCGTCCTTGGTGAAAATGGCGCAGGCAAATCCACATTGATGAAAATTCTCGCCGGCTACCAGCCTGCAGACAGCGGCGAAATCTGGCTGGATAATCAGCCTGTCCATTACGCCAATCCGCAAACGGCGATTCAATTGGGCATCGGCATGTTGCAGCAAGACCCGCTCGATGTGGGCGCGTTTACCGTGCTGGAAAATTTTACGTATGGGCAGCCGGGCGGGTTGGGTATGGGCAGCCGCAAAGCACGGGCGCAGTTGGCGCAAATCAGCCAGCGCCTCGGCTTTCAGCTTGATCCCGACACGCCGATCAGCCAATTGAGCATCGGACAGCGGCAGCAGTTGGAAATCGTGCGTTTGCTGGCGCTCGGCATTCGGGCGCTTATTCTGGATGAGCCGACGACAGGTATCTCCGCCGAGCAGAAAAATATTCTGTTCAACGCCTTACGCGAACTGGCGACCCACGACTCGCTAACGGTGCTGCTGGTATCGCACAAACTGGAAGATGTGATCGCGCTGTGTGATGAGGTCGTGGTGCTGCGGGCTGGCAAGCTGGTTGGGAATTTGCTGATGCCGGCGACCACAACGCAGCTCGTACAGTTGATGTTCGGGCAGGAACTTGCGCCGCCGCAAACGAGTGTGCCAACCAGCACCCGCACGCGATCCGCCTTGCTGCTGGATAACGTGACGCTGCCGGGAAAGCGGGTTACGATTGAACATTTAACCTTACGCGCTTTATCGGGGGAAATTATCGGTTTAGCTGGTCTGGAAGGCAGTGGGCAGGAATTGGTGTTACGTGCGTGTGTCGGGCTGGCGTGGCCGACGACAGGCCGAGTCGTGATTGGCGATCATAATTTGACCGCGCATCCCTATCAGGCATTTTTGCACGCAGGCGCAGCTTTCGGCGCGGCTGGCCGACTGGAAGAAGGCTTAGTCGCCGGCCTGAGCATCACCGAACATATGGCACTGGCACATGCCACCGGCGCATTGATCGACTGGCCGCGTGTGCGCCAACATACCGCCGAGCAAATTAAGCTGTACAACGTGCTCGGCCAACCGGACAGCGCCATCGAGACGCTCTCCGGTGGCAATCAACAGCGCGTCCTTATGGCCTTGATGCCCGAAGAGCCGATTCTCATGGCGCTGGAACAACCGACACGCGGGCTGGATGTTACGTCGTCACGCTGGATCTGGCAGCAGCTTTTGGAACGCCGCCAAACCGGTACGGCAATTATTTTTAGTTCCCCGGACTTGGACGAACTCGTGACCTATAGTGATCGTATTGTGGTGTTTTACGCCGGGCGCTTCATCGAGATTGCCGATGCGCGGCAAACGACGATTGACGAACTCGGACGGTATATTGGTGGTCAGTTTGACGCGAGGCTGGCGTGAGTCGTACCCGTATTCTCCACATTTCGCTGACCGTGCTGCCAATTTTGCTGTCGCTGGCACTTACCGCTGCGCTTATTCTGGCCGTCGGCGCTGATCCCCGCGAGGTGTTTGAGAAAGTGTGGGAAGGGGCTTTTCGAGATGCCCGTGCCATATCGCAGGTGGTCAATTTCTGGATTCCGCTCACGCTGGTGAGTATGGGCTTGATCGTGACCTTCACGGCGGGCTTGTGGAATATCGGCGTCGAAGGCCAAATGATGATGGGCGCGATTTTTGCGACCTGGGCGGCGCTGTATCTGCCGCTGCCGGCAGTGCTGCTGGTGCCGGCGGAAATCGCACTGGCAATGCTCGGCGGGGCATTGTGGGCGGCGATTGTCGGTGTGTTGAAAACTCGTTTGCGCGTTCACGAAATTTTTGGCGGTGTCGCGCTCAATGCCCTGTCGAATATCGCCGCGATTTATTTGATCTCAAACCCCTGGCGCTCGACAGAAGGCGGCACGGAACTCGCTACGCCCCCTTTCCAACCGGACGCGCTGCTGTCCTCGATTTCGCCGGATTTCAACGTGAATTTGATTACGCTGCTCATCGCAGTAGGCGTGCTGGCCGGCGTGATCTTCGCACTGCGGCGGACGCTTTGGGGGTTGCAGTTGAAGGCTGTGGGCAAAAATTCACGTTCGGCGCTGCTACTGGGTGTGCCGACCACACGCACGTCGATGAGCGCGTTGATGGTGTGCGGCGCAGTTGCCGGGATCGCCGGCTCCTACCGCGTGTTGTTCACGTTTGATACGCTGCGCCCGTCGATTTCCGGTGGCATCGGCTTTCTCGGTTTGCTGGTGGTGCTGCTCGTTTCTATGCGGGCGATCTGGGTGCCACTGGTGACAATCATCTTTGCGATCATATTAGGTGGCAGCACCCGTTTGCGTGTTGCGCTGCAACTTGATTCGTCGCTGGCCGGCGTGATGCAGGGCATTCTGGTGCTGATGGCGCTACTGACCAACGGCCTGCGGGAACGATTGACATCAACCACCAATATTGAAATTCCCACCGAAACCCCACAACCGACACGAGAACCTGCCCATGAATGAAGAAATGCTGAATATTCTCGCCAGCGTGGTTGCCAGCGCGACACCGCTGGTAATCGCCGGCCTTGGCGAAACGCTGACGGAGCGGGTGGGTGTGGTCAATCTGTCGCTGGATGGCAGCCTGATTCTCTCTGCCCTGCTGGGTTTCGCGGCGGCGGTTGCCTCGCAGAACGCCGTTGTAGGGATTGTCGTCGCCATGATCGCCGGGGCGCTGATCGCGTTGATTATCGCCGTCGGTGGCATCGAGCTGCGGCAGGATCAGGTGGCGATTGGCTTCGTGCTGACGCTGCTCGCGGCTGATCTGGCGCAGTTTATCGGCCAGGATTATGCCAGTAGCATCAGCGGGCCGCAGCTTTTGCGCACGCCGCTGCCTATTTTGAGCGATATTCCAATCATCGGCACAATTTTTTTCAATCAGAGCGTGTTTGTGTATTTCAGCTACGTGCTGGTGATTGTGACGTGGTACTGGCTGTTTCGCACGCGTCCTGGTCTGGCGCTGCGAGCAGCAGGCGAACGCCCCGAAGCAGCTTATGCGCGTGGCACGAACGTCAACCGACTGCGCTATGTTTACACGGTACTCGGCGGCGCACTGATCGGTATCGCCGGGGCGGCCTACTCGTTGAGCATCAAGCCGGGCTGGTCAACACAACCGGGGATGGCCGGCGAAGGCTGGATCGCGCTGGCGATTGTCATTTTTGGCGGCTGGCATCCGTTCCGCGTGGTGTTGGGTGCGTACCTGTTTGTCGGCTTGCGTTCGCTGGCATCGGCCATTCAGCGCAGCCCGGATATTCAGATTTCGGTGGTGCTGCTGAACGGAGTACCCTGGATTTTGATGATTATTACCCTACTCTTGGTGAGCAGCGGCGCGATTGAACGCCTGCTCGGTGTGCTGCCGCGTTCGGCGCAAAAGTCGATGCGCAATTTTCTGCGCTCTGACCCGCCGGCGGCACTCGGCACCCGTTTCGAGCCGGAATAAGCAATCTTTTCTTAAGGATTTTGGCGTACATAGATCATTGGAGAACTTTGACCTATGATCTATCGTCGCATCCTATGCGCTCTATTTTTGGGACTCACCCTTGCCGCCTGTGGCACGAAAGCCGCGCCAACCAGTATTGGCGTGGTACTGCCAGCAGATTACCGCAATACGCTGGTGCAGTATGCGCGGGTTGACCG
>JALHRI010000086.1 GCA_022841525.1 Alphaproteobacteria bacterium
GTGCTCGCACTTAGCAGGATTTTGGTAGAGCGCTATGGTGGCAGGGTTCCACATGCTCAGGCTGATTTAGAGAGCCTACCTGGAGTGGGACGAAAAACCGCGAATGTGTGGCGCAACTGCGTGCTGGGCGAAGCGACGATTGCGGTGGATACGCATGTGTTCCGCGTGGCGAATCGGCTTGGACTCTGCAACGCCAAAACACCGTTGGCATGTGAGTTGGCGCTGGAAAAAGCGGTGCCGCGTGAATTTAAACAGCACGCCCACCATTGGCTGATATTGCACGGGCGCTATGTGTGCAAAGCGCGCACGCCGATGTGCGGTGAATGTGGGGTGAGAAGGTGGTGTGGGTTTAAAGGGAAGATTATATAACCGAAAAACTGTCATGCCGTCTTTATGACGGCATCCGGAAAAAACCAGACCCCGTGACACACACTTCGTGTGTCGCACGGGGTGACAGGTTTCGAGAGTATTACTCTTAAGCAGCGCGCTTGGCGCCAGCTTTGGCTTCCGATGCGGTTTTGATGGTGCCGGACAATTGCCCGCCACGCTCAATTTCAATTTCGCCGTAAGAAATGTTACCGCTCACGCGACCGGTAGAATAAATAATCAGGCGGCCATGAACGATTAAATCGCCTTCAAATGAGCCGCTGATTTCGGCATCCTGAATTTCGGCGACGCCTTTGAACGAACCGGTTTGCGCCAGTTCCACGGTGTGAACATCTTTCAGCGTTGCATCGACCGAACCTTCGATCACTAAACGATCACAGGTTGAAATTTCACCCTTCATGTGGATGTCGTTGCCAACAGTCAGCACGCGCTTGGTGGCTTTTTGCAGTGGAGCAGCCGTAGGCATGGTGCTGCGGGTTTCAGCCGGAACGCCAGCGCGAGGCGCAGGAACCGGAGCCGCCTGCGGGCGGAATGAGGCCGCAGCAGGAGCCGGTTTAGGCGAAGGAGGAGGGGTAACTTCAGCAACCGAATCGGCCGTGTCGTCAATGCGTTTTACGCTGGTATCGATGATTGCGTCGTCCATATCTAATAAATCTCCTGTGCTTTCTGAACCTTCATAATCTTCTTCTTTCCGACGAAACATAAAGTAAGTCTCCTTTGGGGTATGGGTGCTTGCGTTGGTTATCTTCTTAATGTTAATGCGTTGCACTATAGCAAAGCCAATGGTTTAGGCTAGCGAAAAAAGCGCCATTACTCACAGCTTTGCGCCTTTGCGATTGGCGCGACACCTAAAATCCGTTAGGCAGGTGGCATGGCTGTTTATACCCCGCTTGAAACCACTGAGATTGAATGGCTGCTGGCTGCCTATGCGCTGGCACCACTGAAGGCCGCGCACGGCATTTTGCAGGGCGTGGAAAATACCAATTATCGGCTGGAGTTTGCCGATGATTCGCGCTTGATTCTCACCCTGTTTGAAAAGCGCGTGAGCCAAAATGATCTGCCGTTTTTTATGAATCTGATGCATCATCTGGCGTACAAAAACTTTGCTTGTCCGCAACCCATTGCCACACGCGCAGGTCAGTTGATGATTGAAGTAAAAAATAAACCCGCCGCGCTGGTTCATTTTTTGAATGGCAAAGATGTGCTAAAATGGAACGCGCATCACACGCGGCAGGTGGGAGAGGCGATGGCGCGCATGCACAAGGCGCTTGCCGATTTTTCCGGCAGACGTGCGAATGATTTGTCGCTGACGGGTTGGCAGCAGATTGCAGCTCGGATTGAGGGGCAGTGCGATGAGATTGAGTTGGGGTTGGAGGCGCTGATACAAGATGAGCTCGCATGGCTAACGACCCATTGGCCGGATGATTTACCTCGCGGTATAATCCATGCCGATCTGTTTCCCGATAATGTGTTTTTTGATAATGACACGCTTTCGGGCGTGATTGATTTTTATTTTTCGTGCGAGGATTTTTATGCCTATGAGCTGGCAATCTGCATGAATTGCTGGTGTATGGACGAACAAGGGCTTCGCAAGCCAGAATGGAGCACGATGCTGGAAGGCTATGAATCGGTACGGCCATTGAGCACGGCTGAAAAAGCAGCCCTGCCGATTTTAGCGCGAGGGGCTGCGCTGCGCTTTTTGCTCACCCGCGCGCATGATCTGATTTTTCATCCTAAAGGCGCGATGGTTGCGCCCAAAGACCCGATGGAATATGTGCGGAATTTGAAGTTTTTGCGGCAGGCGGAGGTTTTATGAAAACAGTGCTCATCCACACCGATGGCGCGTGCAGTGGCAACCCAGGGCCAGGTGGTTGGGGCGCCATTTTGCGTATGGGCGAGGTGGAGCGTGAGATGTGCGGCGGCGAGCGCGACACCACCAATAATCGTATGGAAATGATGGCGGCGATTATGGCGCTGGAAGCGTTGAAAGAACCCTGCGCGGTCACGCTGATTACTGATAGCCAATATGTGATGAAAGGCATCACCGAATGGATGGCGGGATGGAAAAAACGCGGCTGGAAAACGGCAGATAATAAACCGGTTAAAAATGTGGATCTGTGGCAGCGATTAGAGCAAGCTAGCGCTGCGCACAAGGTGACATGGCAGTGGGTAAAAGGCCATGCAGGTGACGAAATGAACGAGCGCGCTGATGCGCTGGCACGGCGTGGGATTGGAACTTAGGTTGCGGGTGTCAGGTTGCAGGTTTCGGGGCGTGACTTTAACGCTTAAATCAATTAAAAGGATAGGTATGAAAAAACAGCTTCTCATCTTTCTCGCCTTACTTGCCGTTGCATCCATCGCGCAGGCCGTCACCATCACCAACCTTGATGATGTGCCGCACCGCGTGGTGTTTGAACAGCCAAATGGCATGAAAACCGTGCGCCTGATTAATCCGGGCGATGTGTTTCACTCGGTGCGCTATGGCGAAGAAGTGTATGTGGAAGGCGGTGCGAACAATCGCCTGAAACCCTATGCGCTGGATGATTTAGTCATCTGGGGTGATGGGACGCTGCAGCATCAGATGCGCCGCAAAATCGGCGGCAAAGCGTTTTAGGGTCTAGGATTTAGGGGCTAGGGGCTAGAAAAAAACTAGCCCCTAGCCCCTAAATCCTTCTTACGCGTGGCCTACGCTGTGGGAATAAAAATTCATATCGATGCCCAGCGAGCGGCTCGCCATGCTCCATTTAAGATCATCATCGGGTTCAAAGATAATGTCAGGAGAGGCGGGCACCGTGATCCAGCTGTTTTCTTCTAGCTCCTGCTCCAGCTGCCCTGCCGACCAACCCGCATAGCCCACGCACAAAATACTTTGTTTGGGGCCGGTGCCTGCCACAATATCGCGCAAAATGGAAGCATGCGCGGAGACAGCTAAAGTAGGTGTGGTGAACAGCGAATGTTCGCTGCGATAATCGGTGGTGTGAATGACAAAGCCGCGGCCACGATCGACTGGCCCGCCATAATAGATACCGATATCCTGCGAGATGGCCTTGGCCGCCAGATCGCCTTCATCCAGCAGCGATTGCGTGTGTGCGGTTTCAAGCGGCTGGTTGATGATGACTCCCATTGCGCCTTCTGCCGTGTGTGCGAACAGATAAATGACGGATTGATGAAAGCATGATCCGGTCACCAGTGGAGTGGAAACGAGCAGCTGACCTTGCAGATACCCTTCAGAGCGATGAAGCGGCGCAGGACGGGCAAAAGCAATGGGGTCGTGCGTGGCAGATGACAAGGAATGATCGAGCGATTTGCGCTTGAAAAAAAACATGAAGACTTGCCCTGAATGCGGATTTTTTTTGAAATAAAAACGGAAGATTTAATGTAGCATTTATCGGTAAGGTTGCCAACAGGAAAGATCTTGATCACACCTCAGCCGCAGGCGGCGCTGCCAGCACCTCTTCCACTTTGTTTTTCATATAGGTGGGTAGGGCAGCGTGAAGATCAACACCGCCTGCTTGTACTATGCTGCTTTCATCGAACGCGGTAAACACCTCGCGCAATTTTAAAATGCCCACGCCTGCCGTGCCCATGCGCGATTGCACTTCGCCAACCTCTGCACCGTTGAATGTCACCGCTGTTCCCACTGCGGGAACCGGAGCGCCGTTTGCCGATTGCAGCATGAACGGGCAGCGCCGCAGCACTTTGCGGTAATGCATGCGCGCAGTCACTTCCTGCCCGATATAGCACCCTTTGGTGAAGCTCACCGCACCCAGTTGATCGTACCCCATTTCGAGCACGAGCTGCCTGGTGGCATCGGGGTGCAACTCGCCTGGCACGCCCATTGCGGTAACATGCTGCGCATAGGTATCAAGGTTCGCAAGCGTGGCATCGGGAATGGGGTTGCCCGTGGCAGGCGGATAATAAAGTCGAAGACCAAGTTGATGCAGCCGTGGATCAAGATTTGAGATCGCCGATTCGTGAGCAATAGCGTGCGAAATACCCGCGCCCCATGCTGCTGCCACGCGTAATTTGTCGTTGATGGTGGCAATATCCACCTTGGAGCGCAATTTATAGAGTTTA
>JALHRI010000087.1 GCA_022841525.1 Alphaproteobacteria bacterium
AGTTGCGCGAAGGTGAAGTCAAAAAAGAATTTGGAAACCTGCAATAGCTTCGCCGCATCGCGTGGCTCTACCGGATGCGTGGCGATGCGGTCTTCGGGCAGGGTGAAGTTGAAGTCGGAGACTTTCATGGTGAAGCGGTGAAGTGGTTAAATGGTGAAGTGGAAAACTATTTCACCACTCCACCATGTCACCATTTAACCCTCTATTCCTTCACATCCGCTGCCACTTTAAGGCTCACCATTTTATCGGGATCGGTAACCTGGCCATTAAAATCAGAATCGCCTTTTTTAATCATGTCCACAAATTCCATGCCTTCTACTACTTGTCCCCATACGGTGTATTCGCCATTGAGCGAAGGTGCCGATTGAAAGCAGATAAAAAACTGGCTGTCGGCAGAATCGGGGTTGGAGGCACGCGCCATCGAAACGGTGCCGCGCTTGTGCTTCACGTCATTAAACTCAGCTTTGATTTTTTGGCCTGAACCGCCGGTGCCAGTACCAGTAGGGTCACCCGTTTGCGCCATGAAGCCATCGATCACGCGGTGAAACACAATGCCATCATAAAAGCCTTTGCGGGCGAGTTCTTTGATGCGTGCCACATGGTTTGGCGCTTTATCGGGATACATTTCGATCACCACGCGGCCATCTTTAAGCTGCAAATAGAGGGTGTTTTCAAGGTCGCGTGCGGTGGCATTGCTGGTCATGAGGCTAACTCCGAAGAATAAGGTGAACAAAGCGAGAATAGTTTTCATATCAACTCCGAAACAAAGGTGAAAGAGGACGATAAAAGATGGTTATGCCAGATGTGGTTGCAAATGCAATGGCTAGCTGCGCTCGGCTTCAAAATAGGCTTCTAAGTGCCGCGCTACGTTGAGCGATACCATTTTTCCGACATCGCCACCCAGCCGTGCAATCTGCTTTACAAAGCGCGATGAGATAAAATGCGAGCCTTCTGATGCGGTGAGAAACACCGTTTCAATGGAAGGGTCGAGCGTGGTGTTCATGCAGGCCATCTGAAATTCATATTCATAATCTGATACAGCGCGAAGCCCGCGAATAAGAAGGCTTGCACCGTTTTCACGCGCAAAATTCACCAGCAAGCCCGAAAAAGGAATCACTGTCACGCGGTCACTGTCTTCCAGCAGCATGTCGCTGACATCCTGCCTAACCAGATCAGCACGCAGATTGACATCAAAAATGGGGTGTTTGGTGGTGTCGAGTGCCACTCCGATAATCAGCTTATCGACCACGCGAAGTGAGCGGCGTATGATATCCAGATGGCCGGTGGTGATGGGGTCAAAGGTACCAGGATAAATGCCAATGCGTGTCGTCATGAAAGCTCGCGATGTTAAAATTAAGCGATGTCAGACGGAACGCAAGGCCTATGCGCTTGCGCGGCCACGGCCTGTGCAACATCGTGCAGATGTTCCACGGTTTGTTTCAGCTCGTCAAGCTGAGATTTGGCGGTGGAGAAAATTTCGCGGTTAACAGCAGATTTTGACTGCATGGTGCGTTGCTCGCAGATGCTTTGGAAATCATCAAACAGGCCGATATCGCAGCGGATGCGGATGGCAGTATCGTCGGCGATTTTAGCCACTGCCATTAGCGGGATTTTGCCCAGCTGGTGGCCGCCAATGCTGCCGATAAAATCCATGAACCATTCCCAGCGGGTGAATTTTTGTGACGATGGTTTGTGCGCTGGCTGATAGTCTGGCGCGGCTTTAAAGGCTTCGCTTACGGCGCCTACCTGCGCGGTTTTCACCAGCGAAAAATACACTTTGTGCGCCTGCGCGCGCGCCTGACTGAACTCGGCGGCTAACATGCGGATATTGCGGGTGGAATCGGTAACGGTGCCCACCTGCGCGATATGCGAGCTGGTGTGCGTAGCGCCCTGTAACGACTGATTGTTTGTGTCATGCTCCATAAGGGTTATTATAGGCTAAGCCATTGCCTTTATGTGTGAACAATTCGTGACATTATGAGGGTGTGGATAAGCGGAATGGTGCAGCCGTCATTCCGGCCAAGTGATCTGCAGATCACGCTGGGCAAGAATCCAGTACTTTTTCATCAAAAGAGTTGTTTGACGGCCTAACCGGCCTTCTGGATTCCCGCTTTCGCGGGAATGACAACTACTTTATTCTTCTGTGCCTTCCGCATCCGAATCAACCTCGCCCTCATCGCCACCCAGCATACTTTCATTGATGCTGACGGCCGACATCACGCGTTCGCCATCATCGACTTTAAAGATGGTAACCCCTTGCGTGGGGCGGCCTGCGATGCGGATATCGGCGACAGGGCAGCGGATGATTTTGCCTTTGTCGGTCATCAGCATGATCTGATCGCCGCCTTCGACGGGGAAGCTGGCCACCACCGCACCATTGCGCTTGGACGTGGCGATGTTCACAATGCCGCTACCGCCACGGTTAATGCTGCGATATTCATAAGCGGAAGAGCGCTTTCCATAGCCATTTTCGGTCATGGTGAGGATGAATTGTTCGGCCGCTTCGAGTTCTGCGATGCGCTCTGGCGTCAGGGTGATTTCCTTTTCGGCGGTTTCCGCTTCCTCTTCTTTGACCGCAACGGTGGCGAGTTCTTCTTCGCCCGCTGCACGCCGTTTGGCGGCCGCAATTTTGAGGTAAGCGGCGCGTTCATCGGCATCGGCTTTCACGCCGTTTAATATCGAAATCGAGACCACGCGGTCGTCCTTGCTGAGCTTCATGCCGCGCACACCATCGGAGGTGCGGCTTTTAATAATCCTCAAGCCTTCTACTGAGAAGCGTACGCATTTACCCGATTGCGAGGCCAGCAGAATATGATCGGTTTCGTTGCAGGATTTCACGCCGATGAGTTTATCCGAATCATCGAGGCGAATCGCGATTTTGCCGTTGCGCATAATATTGTGGAAGTCCGACAGATCTGAACGGCGCACATTGCCAAGCGCTGTCGCAAACATCAGCGACATTTTTTCCCACTGGGTTTCGTCCTCAGGCAGTGGCATGAAGCTCTCGATGGTTTCTCCGGCAGCCAGCGGGAAGATATTCACCAGCGCTTTGCCGCGCGATTGCGGTTCGCTTAAGGGGAGTTTATAGACTTTTAATTTATAGACTTTTCCAGCTGATGAGAAGAACAACACGGGCGTGTGGGTGTTGGCCACAAAAATTTCGGTGGTCACGTCTTCGTCGCGGGTGGCCATGCCTTTGCGGCCTTTGCCGCCGCGTTTTTGCGCGCGATATTTATCCAGATGCACGCGCTTGATGTAGCCGCCTTGCGTCACGGTGACGACCATATCTTCGCGCTGGATCAGATCTTCAAAATCAATTTCCGCGTCCGATTCCTCAATCTGTGTGCGGCGCGGCACCGCGAATTCGGATTTAATCTGTACCAGTTCGTTTCGCATAATGCCAAATAGCTTCACGCGGTCACCGAGGATTGACAGAAACTCGCGGATTTCAGTGGCAAGCTCGGCCAGTTCGCCATCGATTTTTTCGCGCTCTAATCCCGTTAAGCGTTGTAGGCGAAGCTCTAAAATCGCTTTGGTTTGTGCTTCGGTGAAGCGGATTTTCCCGCCTTTGACTTGGTTTCCTGAATCATCCACCAGTTCCAACAGCGCCACGACATCTTGCGCGTTCCAGTCGCGGCTCATTAGCTCTTCACGCGCGACAACAGGGTCTTTCGAGGCACGAATCACGCGGATTACTTCGTCGATATTCGCCACCGCAATGGCCAGACCAATCAGCACGTGGGCGCGGTCACGCGATTTGTTGAGCAAATAAGTGGTACGGCGGGTAATCACTTCTTCGCGGAATTCGATGAAGGCCTGCAGTACTTGTTTGATATTCATCAGCTGCGGACGACCATGATGCAGCGCGAGCATGTTCACGCCAAAGCTGGTTTGCAGCGGCGTGTTGACGAATAGTTGGTTGAGCACCACATCGGCCACCGCGTCGCGCTTAATTTCAACCACCACGCGCACGCCGGATTTATCCGATTCGTCGCGCAGGTCAGAAATGCCTTCAATCTTTTTCTCGCGCACCAGCTCGGCGATGCGTTCCACCATGCGCGCCTTATTCACCTGATAAGGCACTTCGGTAATGATAATCGCTTCGCGCCCGTTGGATGCGATTTCAATTTCGGTTTTTCCGCGCATCACCACCGAGCCACGCCCCGTATGCATGGCCGAATGCGAGCCGCCCCGCCCTAAGATAATGCCGCCGGTGGGGAAATCTGGCGCGGGGCATACGGTCATCAATTCGTCAATGCTTGCCTCAGGGTTGTCGATCAGCATGCAGGCTGCATCGCACACTTCGCCAAGGTTATGAGGGGGGATGTTGGTGGCCATGCCCACCGCAATCCCGCCGCCGCCATTGACGAGCATGTTGGGGT
>JALHRI010000088.1:0-2917 GCA_022841525.1 Alphaproteobacteria bacterium
TGGTGAGCGCGCGCGCCCTCCTCGCTGGATGAGTTGTTTAGCCTAGTCATCCACCGTTTGCACGCGAGTAGCATTTGCCTCTTTCCAAAAGGCAAAACCCACGCTATGGAGATAGAAACTGCACGCAGGCACTGGGAGTTTGATCTCGTGCTCGTGCCAAGCATCACCGATGGGCAGGCGCGCATTCTTCGCGTATCACATCTTCGCCCACACTAAGTTATCCGTCGGAGGCATCATGACGCGCATTTTATCCGTAGTGAACCAAAAAGGTGGCGTGGGTAAAACCACCACGGCGGTGAATATGGCTACCGCACTGGCGGCGATTGGTAAGCGTGTGCTGGTCATCGATCTGGATCCGCAGGGAAATGCTTCAACAGGCTTAGGGATTTCACAGGCGCAACGAATTAATACGTCTTACCAGGTGCTGATTGGCGAGGTTGCGCTGGCTCAGGCAGCGATGCCGACAGTCATCCCGCGCCTTGAAATTGCCCCGGCAACGATTGATCTTTCCGGTGCGGAGATTGAGCTTGTCGGCATGGAACGCCGCGAGTTTCAGCTGAAAGAGGCGCTACGTGATATGCCGCAGCGCTGGGATTACGTGGTGATTGACTGCCCGCCCTCGCTGGGTCTGATTACGATTAATGCGCTGACCGCATCGGACGCGGTGCTGATCCCGCTGCAATGCGAGTTTTACGCGCTTGAGGGCTTGAGCCATTTGCTCAAAACCATCAAACGCATTCAGCAGCATTTGAACCCCGACATTGCGATTCACGGCGTGGTGCTCACCATGTATGACCGGCGCAACAAGCTCACCGAGCAGATCGAAAATGACGTGCGCGCATTTTTAGGTGCGGATGTCTATAAAACCGTCATCCCGCGCAATGTACGCATTTCTGAAGCGCCGTCGCACGGTCAGCCGGCGATTGTGTATGATCTTAAATGCCCGGGCTCGCAGGCTTATGTCAAACTGGCGCGCGAACTGATCGCCCGCGAGCGGCAATTCATGGCGGCAGGCAAGGCTGCATAGGGATTGTTTCGGTAGTGTTATGAATACGGGAATACGAGAAAGGGAGAATGTATGGCATTGGCAACCAAGGGGTTAGGTAAGGGGCTATCTGCCCTGATGAATGATGAGCTGAGCACGCCGCTTGCGCCGCCATCATCCGAAAAAGGGCTGCAAACCTTACCGATTGAGGTATTGCAGGCTGGAAAATACCAACCGCGCACCCAGTTTGATGAAAAGGCGCTGGAGGAGCTGGCCGCCTCGATCAAGAAAAACGGCCTGCTGCAGCCGATTTTGGTGCGTAAATTAGCCAAGGGGCGTTTTGAAATTATTGCCGGCGAGCGCCGGTTTCGCGCCGCTAAACTAGCGAAACTCAACGAAGTGCCGGTCATCGTTCGTGAGTCCGGCGACAGCGAAACCCTGGAGCTCGCGCTGATTGAAAATATCCAGCGCGAAGAGCTCAACCCGCTGGAAGAAGCGGGCGCCTACGCGCGGCTGATGGAAGAGTTTAGCTACACGCAGGAAAGTCTGGCCAAAACGCTCGGCAAAAGCCGCAGCCACGTTGCCAACATGCTGCGCCTGAACGGGTTGCCCGCCAGCGTGAAGCAGTTTATTGCCTCCGGCGAACTGAGCATGGGGCACGCGCGCTGTTTGGTCGGTCTGGCCAATGCAAATGACCTGGCCGAGCGTATTGTGCGGGAAAACCTCAATGTCCGGCAGGCGGAAGCGCTGGCGCAGGGCAAGTCGCTGGGCGAGCCTAAGCCTCAATTGTCCACTAATAAGAAACAATCCGGAAAAAATAAGGTTTCTTTTGTCTCATCAGAGAACAAAGACGCCGATATTTTGCAGCTGGAAGCGATGCTATCCGATAATTTGGGATTGAAGGTGGCGATGTACACCCGCAGCGCGCAAAGCGGCGAGGTGGTGATCAGCTACGAATCGCTGATCGAGCTGGATGAAGTGCTGCGCCGCCTCGGCGGCAGCGCGTAGCTGGCAGCCGACAGCTGACAGGTTTTAGTTTCAACTTGCTTCGTGCAGTGATGTGATTCTCGAACCAGCCTAACGCTTAGTCTTTTCAACTGCCATTTGGTTGCGGCGGGCTTGGTGTCTGGCGGCGTGAGATGCATGGACTGCTTCCAACGCATCGCGCACGGCAGCGCTGCGGGCGATGCCCTCTGTCGAGCGCGCGACTTCTTCCAGATTTGCTGCGGTGGGGAAGGCAGCGTCTTTAAGGTGCGGTTTTTCTGTCTCGTAGCCTTTGCGATATGCGATCAATTTTGCAGCCAGACTCTTTGGTGCGCCAGATTGTACGTCATCGGCAACCACCTCGCCGCTATCAATCGCCAGCATGGTCGGCAAGTGGAAGGGGTGATGTTGACGCATTAAATCTCTGGAAATAGAATCATACGGGTGTTCTGTAAGCAGTGCTTTTAATTCTGTGCGGCTACCTGCAAGCGCAGTTGTGGTATTCATAAGGCTTAAACAGGGTTGATTGCCATGCGTCGCCGCTAAATGTTGGGCAAACGTGCCATCGGTGTTACTATCGGTTTCTACGATTCCGTTGATATGTTTATATCCTGAAATGGTCACGGCATTAGCGCCTTCCGGACGCATGGATTTTACCATGGCCGCGCTTAAGGCGTCGCAGCTGATCTTATGCTCGTCGCGCTTATTCCATTGTCGCTGGGCATGAATCACGGCCTCGATATTGTCTAGCTGCGTTTTATAGTCCGGATTTTGCCGCAATAATTTTTTGGCTTGCATCAGCATGTAAGCGTGTTTCGGGCCCTCGCTTTCATGCCTAAGACACTGATAAACCTGATGGGTGGTTTGCTCTCTTGGCTCACTAATTTTATAGTCACAGGCCCTTAATTTATCCTCCAACAGAATTCGCGTATCAAAACATTCTACTGC
>JALHRI010000088.1:2927-4330 GCA_022841525.1 Alphaproteobacteria bacterium
AAGATTGGCGGTGGACATTAGATTTTCTTGAAGTTCAGGTTTTTTCCCGTACCACGCAAATATATCCTGCAGATATTCCTTGGCGGAAATGCCCTGAGGTAGAAAATCTTTGGTCAATTTGCCGTCGCGGTAGGCCCACAAAAATACGTTCATGAAAGGCGGAAGCTCAAAGCCGATCAATCCTACATTGTATCCTGATGGGTCTGTTAGCGCGTCGATATGTTTGGTAAGAAACTTGAGATGTTCGGTTTCTAGGTGGCTTTCCCCCAGTGCCAGCACGTGGCTGCCGCTGCCATTGGGCAGCGCGCCTTCCATAAACGCTTTCAAAGCGCTGTGCATCGGCGCGGGGTGAGGCGGTGTTTTGGGATCATGACTCATGCTGCACCCTAGCACAAATCCCCTCGGCGTGATGTGACATTTCGATGACAAATGCGTGGCTTAGAGGTTCTAGCTGACAGCTGACAGCTTACAGATTTTAGCTTTCAGGCACCATGCAGCTTGCCGCTAAAGCCCTCTGCGGATAGGCTGTGTCATGAAGTCGTCATATAGTAAGGTTAGTCTGAACCTAACACATTTAGGACAAACCGATGAATCAAGAACAATCCTCTGCACTTGCGGCGTGGCATCGGATTTTTAAGGATGCTTTTGAGCGCCGAGAATCGGATCAATCGCTATTTGCAACCAATATACGCGCGCACGGCGCAGGGCACGTTTCTAATGAAACGATTGCTGATTGGATCAATGGCGCCGATTGTCCGCGAAGCGAACAAGAGCATGTAGCAGTACTAAAGGCGCTGAATCTATTTGAGACTAAATTTAAGGTAGCGCAAGCTATGGAGCTTGCCTTAACACAGGCGTTTGAGGCATTGCAAGATCTGGGCTTTGAAGGCTTCCCCGAACGAGGAAGGCATGTTGCTAGCGCGAACTGGAGGGACAGGGCCATTGCGCCAAAGGCTATATCTCCAAAGGCGCTTGATTTTGGAGTTGCGTCACATAATTTAGGCGTGCCATCTTCGGAGCCAAAGCCACACGAATGGTCTGCTGGCATTATACCAAGGCTGACCCCCACTGAGTTGGCGGGTGAGCCTGAGCCATCTGAAGCTGCCAGCTTGTTGAGACCAAACCAAGACCCGTTAGATTTATTACAGAGAGAAAAACCCAAGACAAGACGCGATAGTCTCGAACGCATGGTGCGAGGATTTCTTGATAATTTTGGGACATTAGGTTTTGTAAGCACAGATTTTAGTGACCAGAAAAATTTTCACCACTTCAAAGCCTTGCTCATCTTAAAATCCTTAGAAAATTGGCCGAGTGTGAGTGCACAAGCGACACGAAGCCCCGTTCTTGGGAAAATCCTGCCACGAGAAGTTTGGCAAGTCAGGATAAACAAGTGTTTGGGTCGA
>JALHRI010000089.1 GCA_022841525.1 Alphaproteobacteria bacterium
GGCCATCTTCGGTTACTCCCTGAAAACCCGCCACCACCGCTACCTGACCATTGGCAAGCGCGCGTTTGATGGATGCGGTCTGAATGTCTTTAATCCGCGCCTTACCATGCGCGCCATCGGTATGAAGCGCAATCTGCCAGCCCGCAAAAGCACGCGCCGGAATCCCGATGGATTGTAAATGCAGCGCAAGCAGCCCCGACGTGACGGTTTCACCCGTGGAGATCACATAATCATATTCCGCCCAGGCTTCATCGGCGCGCAAATCCGATACCTGCTTGGCAAGGTTAATCAGGCGATCCGTCTCGCCCGACATCGCCGATACCGCCACAATCACCAGATTGCCTGCATCCACTTCTTTTTTCACACGGGTGGCCACATGGCGGATACGCTCAATATCCGCCACCGATGTTCCGCCGAATTTTTGTACAATCAGTGCCATAGGGCGCGAGTTATAGGGCTAAGTTTTTCCTTTTTCCAGCAATTTCACACAAATGTCATATTGCCGCCTTTTAAAAAGGCTATAATTCAAGGAATATAAAATACTTAAACCCTGCAAAGGACACAGCTTATGGCACCGCAACCTCAAACCATTGACGAAGCACTCGACCCGCAGCGTGTTAGCTCGGCTACGCCGATGAATTTCCTCAGTGGATTCGTTCGCGGCGGATTATTGGGAGCATTGGTGGTAGGTGTGGGAGCATTGGCGGTAACAGCGGGTATAGCCGCTTTTAGCACCGTAGGGTTTACTGCTGCGCTGACAACTGCCTTCAGCACAAATTTAACAAGTACCCTTGGCTCGATTGCTTATTATGCAGGTATCGGTGGTTTAGTCGCGGGCGCTGCCGCAGGCGCCGCTCGCGCAGCAGGCATGGTGGGTGTGGCGAGCGGCTTTCAGCTTGGCCGCCAGACCGAACGGCAAGAGATGATGAGTACAGCAGCCGAAATGCAAGCGCAAATGGAACAGGCCATGGCGCAAACACAAGGCAAAGGCGAAAAGAAAGCCATGGATTTTTCGGATATGCCAAACCATCCTGCTAACCAAGCCAAAGCCGCAAAAACCGCTCAAGGTCAGTTTAGCAGCGCCGTGCTTGCAAATGAAGGCCAGCAGACCGAAGCAGCGCGTTAATCTCTCTGTGTCATACCGGCTGGCGCAGCCACGCCGGTATCCGGTTCACCAGACCCCGGTGTGCTTCGCAACCGGGGTGACAATTTCGCAAGTTTTTGTCATCGTCAGCGCATCTTCCAACGTGCCATCGGACGCATGATAATAGCCCGCCCTGCGACCCGTGATTTCAAATCCATGACGCGCATAAAGCGCTTGTGCTGCATCGTTTTTCACTCCCACTTCCAGATGCATTTTAGCCGCGCCTAAATCCGCACAACGTTGGCATGCGTCGGTTAAAAGCTGATGTGCCACACCTTGCTTGCGGTAAGGTTTCAGTACACCCATCGCCAGCAACTCTGATTCGCCCGCCACCACCCAGCAAAAAATAAAACCTGCCGCATTAGTGATGTCATTCTGCGATGATGCGTCAGCATCAGGCGCAGCATCTGCGTAAGATCCTGCGCTGTCGCTAACGCGACCCGCAGGATGACAAGGCGCGTAAGCAATAAAACTCACCATGCCGTCACGTTCAAAAAACACGTTGAATTCTGTTTCGCTCCAGCCACGATCAAAGCATGCCTGATGCAACGCAGCCAGTGTCGCACTGTTTGCTGGTGATGCAGGAATGATCTTCACATTCATTTGGGTTTACGGAAAATACACAGATTTACATGCTGGTTGGTATAGCCCAAAAGCTCGCCGGTGCGGACGGTTTCAAAGCCCGCCTGTTCTGCCAGATTCAGCAGATAATTCACGCTATGGCCAAAATAACCACTTTTAGGCATCAGGCCAAAACCATTGGGCTGCACATACAAATCGGCGCTTAGGGCAAACAACCCACCCGGGCGCAGCACGCGTGCTAGCTCACTAAACACAATCGTCGCATCGCCTACATATTTAAGCACCGATAAGCATAGCGCCACATCGAAACTATTGTCTTTGGCCTCCATCAGATACATCCGCAGATCCTGATGGATGATGCGGTTAAAGAGCTTCACCCCGCGACGATCCATCTTGCGATAGGCAACATCGAGCATCGCGTTGGAAAAATCCACCCCCACCACATTGGCAAATTGCTCCTGAAACTGAATCGCAGCCAACCCCGTACCGCACCCTAAATCCAGCAAATCATGGCGCGAACCATAACTATCAATCAGCGGGTTGAGTAGCTGATGCGTCATTACCGGCAGCTGATAACCTTTCATCTGCTGGTCATATTCAAAGCCTTGCGCCACGCCATCAAAATACTCGATTGCCATCGCATAGGGCATGGTTTTGGGGCGCACTTGTTCTTTGAGTAAATGAGGATTGATACTGCACACCATAAACAGTGCGTTTTCATGATTGGGCACCTTGCGAAGCACTTTGGTAAAGCAATGCATCGCCAGATCATCCTGCTTGAGATGATGATAAATACAGCCCAGATTATACAGGCTCGGCACATGATCCGGCGTAATCCACAACGCCACACGAAAGCGGAACAAGGCATCTTTAATGCGGCCTTCGCCCGCCATTTTACACGCCAGATCATAGCTGGTTTCGGTAAGGTTTTCAAATTTGCGCTGCAAGCCTTCGATCCAGTCAAAGGTGCCGCTGAACATCTCACGCATTTCACGCATAAAGATCATCAGCCCTTGTGACTGTGGTGGCTTGTGTGGGGCAGGTGCGGGCAAGGCTTGTTTCTCCGTCATTTGTGCGCTAATAGTAGCGTTATGAATGCACAAACGCAAGCTCACAAGCCCGCCGCTTCCTCTTCCATCAACCCCGAAGAAGTGGAGCAATTTTCGCGCCTTGCGGAACGCTGGTGGGATGCAACCGGCCCCTTCAAACCCCTGCACGACATCAACCCATTGCGGCTGGGTTTTATAAAGCAGCATGCCTGCAATCATTTTAACCGCGATGTAAATTCGCTGCGTGCGCTGGAAGGATTATCGGTGGTCGATATCGGTTGCGGCGGAGGCCTGATCTGCGAACCGATGGCGCGCATGGGCGCGAGCGTTACGGGAGTCGATGCATCCGAAAAAAATATCAAAACCGCTATGCTGCACGCGCAGCAAATGAGTTTGGAGATTGATTATCGCGCCACCACGGCCGAACAGCTGGTGAGTGAACAGCAACAGTTTGATATCGTGCTTGCACTGGAAATCATTGAGCATGTGGCGGATGCTGATGCGTTTATTGCATCGTGCGCGGCACTGGTAAAGCCTAATGGCATGCTCATCATGACCACCCTTAACCGCACCGCTAAATCCTTTGCGTTTGCGATTGTGGGCGCAGAATATGTGCTGCGTTTGCTGCCACGCGGCACCCATGACTGGCGCAAATTTGTCAAACCCGCCGATATGCAGCGCGGCATGAAACTTAGCGGCCTGCGTGTCATCGACACGCAAGGCATGGTGCTCAATCCGCTCAAATGGCAGTGGCGTTTGAGTGATACGGATTTCGATGTGAATTATCTGATGGTGGCGGTCAAATAATCACGATCATGCTGCAAGCAGGGCAGATGATTGCGGGCACGGGCGACCGTATCAGGATCAATTTCCGCCATAACCACACCCACCTCATCGCCTCCATCAGCCATCACCTCTCCCCACGGATCGATAATCAGCGAATGGCCGTAGGTACGGCGCTTGCCGCCATGGGTGCCGCATTGCGCAGGAGCAATCACATAGCACCCCGTTTCTATCGCACGCGCACGCAGCAACACATGCCAGTGCGCTTTGCCGGTACGCTCAGTGAACGCCGCTGGTACAGCCAAAATAGTAGCGCCAGCCTTTGCCAGATCACGATATAAATGGGCAAAGCGCAGATCATAGCAAATGCTCATCCCCAGATTGCCGCATGGCAACGAAGTGATAACGGCCTTGTCGCCTGCAGCAATGTTCGCTGATTCGCGGTAACATTCGCCATCCTTAAAATCGGCATCGAACAGATGGATTTTATCATAGTACGCTTGCACTGCGCCCTCTGGTGATACCAACACGCTGCGGTTAAAATCTTTGCCACTGATCGCATCGCGCACAAACAGTGATCCGATTAAAATATGGCATTGTAGTTCACGCGCCAGCGACTTCATCGCCGCGAGTCCTTCATGCGAATCCATACTGCGTTCG
>JALHRI010000090.1:0-1543 GCA_022841525.1 Alphaproteobacteria bacterium
TGTACTGTTGATGCTGATTGAATTAATGCCGGTATTAGCAAAATATTTATTGCCATCAGGCACTTATGCATTGAACGCTAAACTTACAGAAGAAAATGAAATGGAAGAGCTGAAAAAATTTGTACGCTCCTGCGTGCCGCATATTGTGCGCGGCGAATATATCGACAGCTATTTTATGAACCAAGACCATGGCCGCGAATTCTGGAAGCTGCGCGGGCGAGGTTTTAAGGCCGATGACACCCTGATTAGCGAAGCCTTGCAGGAAATTGAACCGATTTACGAAACCATCATTCGCTCCTTTTCCGATCCCAAAAATGGTGCCACCGCAAAAAGCACAGCCACCACCGCTTCGGCCTCCAATCCCGCTGTGCTAAGTCAGGCGCGCGGTGTGCCGCTCTCGTCTCAAACCATCACGCTCTATCAACGCTTCAACGAGCTGGCCGCCCAATTTGGCATCGACGCCATCGATATCGCCGCCGAACTACATGACGGCAACGGCGCAGGCCGCGCCAAAGAACTACGCATTACCCATGTGGAAATGTATGTATCGAGCCGCTTTGAAATGCTGAAAATTCATGGCGGGTTTGTCGATAATGGTAGCGGCCAGTTTGCCTTGTTTGGCGATAGCGTGCGCGATATTTTGTTGCAGCTAAATCATGCCATCGCCGAGCTGGGCTAACCAATGACCGTACTCGATGAAAAAATCAATCAGGGCTACGGCAAGGTGATTATCGAGGCCTTTGCTTTTTATTTCAAATTGCCCGAAAGCGCGGTGAGCGTCGCCAATGACCCGACCTCTAAAGACCTCACCCGCATCACCCTTAGCGGTGTGGATGCCACCGCTACCCATATCAAACTGCGCCTGCAAGAGCTGGAACGTCACGAAAAAGTGATGATTTTATATGAAAGCAAAGGTACCCACGCCACCATCGCGCTACGCATGGATGACGACACGGTGGAAGCGATTACGCAAAAGCAACTAGCGAAGAAAGGATCTAGGGGCTAGTGTTTTTCTAGAACCTAATTCCTAGCCCCTTCACCAGAGGGTCTATAAGCCGGGTTCTGTACCCATTGCTGGGCGATGACCATTCCTCTAGGACGCTTGTTGCCAAGCGCCTCAAGCAACCGACCCGAACACCGCGCACGGCACGCGAGATGTGTTCCTATTTGGTTTTGCTCCCGATGGGGTTTGCCCTGCCACCACTGTTACCAGCGGCGCGGTGCGCTCTTACCGCACCCTTTCACCCTTACCACGCCGTAGCCCATAGGGCTAGGCGGGCGGTTTCCTTTCTGTGGCACTTTCCCTCGAATCGCTTCGGGCGGGCATTACCCGCCATCGTCACCGTGTGGAGCCCGGACTTTCCTCCCGGCTAGGAGCCAGACTCTAGAATCTAGGTTCTAGGATCTAGGATCTAGTGTTTTTCTAGCCCCTAATCCCTAGCCCCCCTAGCCCCTAATCCCTAGCCCCTAGCCCGGCGGCCATCCAACCCTCTGGTGAGGGCAGTCATAGAAGGTTAGGAAGCATCACGCAATTTTTTTGATG
>JALHRI010000090.1:1553-4211 GCA_022841525.1 Alphaproteobacteria bacterium
CGGCTGGCGCATTCGCCATCCCAGATGCCATTCACCAATGATGGCCGAAAATGGCGTTGAAAGGCGGTGCTGCATTGCTCGGCCTGCTCGCCATAGAGTCCATCCACCAGCACTTCATAGCCATAAAAAAGCAACATTTCTTGCATCTGGCGCACGCCCTCACCGCCATCACCGCGTTTAAGCGGCGTAAAGGGGCTACGCGGTGCAGGATTATCGTGCCACAGGCCAATCCCTGCCTTGGCCATACGCTCCCAATCAAACCGCTCACCAGGGTCAGCCTTGCGCTCATAGGCAATGTCGGAATGCCCCACCACGCTGCGCGATGGGATAGGATAACGCGATAAAATATCATGACACAGCGCCATCACGCTTTGCATTTGCGGTTCCGGAAAATCGCGGTAGCCAAACTCATGACCTGGATTCACCATTTCAATGCCGATGGAATGGGCGTTCAGATCACGACAGCCGCGCCAATAGCTCACCCCAGCATGCCATGCACGTTTGGATTCATCGACGAGCCGAAAGATTCGCCCGTCTTCTTCCACCACATAATGCGCCGACACTTTGGCGGCAGGGTCGCACAGGCGGGCAATCGCCTCCGCACCGCTTTTCATGCCCGTATAATGCAGCACCAGTTTTTCAATCGGCACGCCACCACGCTCATCATAGTTGGGCGAAGGGTGATCGATAAACTGTAACGCAGACGTCATTAAAATGTCATACACTGCCTTTAAGATAGTTCCAGCAAAAAACGTGAGGACTATCGGCAATGAGCAAACACCGCTCGCAATCAGCAGCGCGCCACTAACCCCTACACCTAATCCCCTCCACTGTCATACCGTGGAGGAGGTCAGTAGACCGACGAGCACGGTATCCATCTGTCCATCACGATGCTGGTTCTGTAAGCTGGACAGTATGTCCAGCTGTGGCACGGCGATTCTACTGAATCGCCTGAGAGATTTGGGTGCATGCGGATGAATGGATCCCGTATCGCGGTTAACCTACTGTCAACCTTGTACGGGATGACAAAGCCTCTATCCCTGATCAATCCGCGCCAGCTTGGGGCGGCGGATGGTGATAATCGCCACGCCTGCAATGGTAATCACCCCGCCGATGGCCAGTTGCAGCGTAACCGCTTCATCAAAAAATAAAATGCCCGATGCAAAGCCGCCGATCGGCACCAGCAATGAATAAGGCGTCACCTGCGTGACATCGTAGCGTTTCAGCAACCAATACCACAACCCATAACCAATAATGGTCGAAGCAAAGCCGCTATAAAGCAGTGCCCACACCACATTCCACGGCACAGAGCGAATCAACTCAAGATGGTTCGATTCAAACACTAACGACACCGCCAGCGTTTGCGGCAATGATAATAATCCCGTCCAGAAAATAATCGGAATAATCGCTTCGTTACCCAGTTTTTTCATATAAATGTTTGAGCCTGCCCACATGGAAGACCCTGCCAACGCAAACAAAAACGCAATCCAATTGTCGGTCACATTCGGCGTACCGGCGATGATGATAATCCCAAAAAACGCAATCGCCATGCCTGCAGTGCGCCACGCGCCCAAGCGATCATCGAGAAACATGGCACCCAATACGCAGCTAACGGGAACGCCGATTTGGATGGCAACGACGGTGGTCGATAAATCCAACCCCAGCCAGATGGCGGTGAACACCAAGGTAAAATGTCCCGAAATCATCAGCAATGCCAATGCCGAAAGCTGCAACAAGGAATATTTGGTTTTGCGCGCAAAGGGCAGCAGCACCGCCGCCACAATCACATAGCGCAGAAAAATCACAAAGAATGGCGGGAAATGCTGCAACGAAATTTTGCACGCCGCAAAGTTAAAGCCCCAGCACAGGGCAACGAGGATAGCGGCAAGTACGGCATAAAAGGGCATGAGGGTAGGTTTCAGGTTACAGGTTTCGGGTTACAGGCATACTCATTATTTGCAACGATTGCCAATCACTATTTCACGCACTCGCATTCAGGGAAATGATGGTACGAAAATGATGGATTTTTTAAAGCCGGAGCGCAATGTACTGGATGTACATGAGCACCGGAAGTTAAAAAAGCTAGCATTTGCAGCCCATCAGAACCTGAATGCCCACGCGATGTGCGCTCAATAAAAAAAATGGGCTAAAGACTAGCTTTAGCCCACAAGTCGCTCGGCAAGCAACTGGACACCGGATCATTCGCTTTGCAGCAAAGGCTCCAGCTATGTGGTGACACACGCGACTCACGCGTGCTTCGCGCCTCGCATCGTAAGAATTTGCGTATAGGCAGCGTTAATCTCGGCGGCGCGGCGCGTCTGACGCGCCAGCATCTCATGCGATGCACCTTTAGCCATAAAGGCATCGGGGTGAGCATCTTTCATTAAACGATTATATTGGGTGCGAATGGCGCTCAGACTCCACTGGCGGCGCACATTCAGCAAGGCATAAGGATCATTGGCGCGCGGCGCAGGATAGGCCGCGGCTACTTTGCGAAACTGGCGGGCGCCAAGGCCAAAATGACGCGCGATGTAACCGATGGTGCGGTAATCATCGAGGCTAATGGCATCGCTTGCAGCCACATGCAGCAGGCGCGAAACAGTATCGGCATATAAGGCAGGTGATGACGGATAAAGGCGCATAATCTGGCGTACATAA
>JALHRI010000091.1:0-800 GCA_022841525.1 Alphaproteobacteria bacterium
ACCTGACCTGACACTGCAAGCCTACATTGATTTTGCAAAACGTGTGCAAAATACGCTGCCGTTCAATGCCACCTGGGACGGAAACATGGATGGACAATTAACAGCAGCCACAGTCATAGAGATGGCCGATAGAGACGAGGTTCGTACGCGATAGAGTTGAGTACGTTTCCCTTAAGAATTCGGCAGCGCACATTCATAAATCAATTTGAAGGGGCTGCAACACATACGCTCATCTACTTTCTGATCCTGCTCCCGATGACTTTACCATTAAATTTAGCTCAAGCTGATACGCCGCCAATCCGTCTGTTGATTCACGGTGGTGCAGGCGAGATGGAGCGCGGCAAACTAACTGTGGAGCGTGAACAAGCATATACCCAAGTCCTTACACAATCACTGGCTGCTGGCTATGCCATACTCAAGGCAGGCGGCAGCAGTACTAATGCTGTGATTGCAGCGATTGCGGTGATGGAAGATTCACCATTATTCAATGCCGGCAAAGGCGCGGTTTTCACTCATGCCGGGCGCATTGAACTGGATGCATCGATCATGGATGGCGCAACGCGCTTAGCAGGTGCCGTTGCCGCTGTCACCACAATTCGCAACCCGATTCGTGCCGCACATGCAGTGATGACCCAAAGCGCTCATGTCATGCTAATAGGCGAAGGCGCCGATACCTTTGCCGCCGAACAAGGACTGGAAATCGTCGACCCCTCTTATTTCCATACCGAATTCCGCTGGAAGCAACTGCAAAAAGCGATTGCTGAAGATCGCATGCTGCGCGATCATGATGCCGATGCCGA
>JALHRI010000091.1:810-4120 GCA_022841525.1 Alphaproteobacteria bacterium
CCGACCCCAATACACCGCAGTCTAGCAAGGATGAAAAACGTGGAACCGTCGGTGCTGTCGCATTGGATCATCATGGCAATCTTGCCGCCGGCACATCAACCGGCGGATTCACCAACAAACGTTTTGGACGTGTCGGAGATTCTCCCATCATTGGTGCCGGAACCTATGCGGATAACCGTTCGATTGCGGTATCCGCGACCGGCACTGGCGAAATGTTCATTCGCACCGCAGCCGCATTCAATACGGCGGCGCAGGTTCTCTTACTACGCACTCCCATCGCCGAGGCAGCCGATAATGCGCTGAGAGAAATCGCCGCTATCGGTGGCGATGGCGGTTTGATCGTTCTCGATGCCAAAGGCCAATATACCATGCGGTTCAACACCAGAGGCATGTACCGCGGCGCTATCGGCAACGATGGTATTGCGTGGATAGGGATTTATGCCGGAAATGAAATACCACAAGAGAATTCCGTTAAATAACAGCTTAATACCTTCAGATTAACGGGAAAATAATCCATTAAAATGAAAAACTACCCAGTAAAACCCGACAATAAACTACAGCTATCACAATGCGATCCCGACGATACCGGCAACTATGAGAAAAGCAGGCAAGGCAAGAAGGAAGCCAAAGCCGCCACAGAGAAATTAACCGACCAATTGAGCGAACTGCAAGAACGCTTGTACGCTAACGGTAACCGAGCACTGTTGATCGTATTGCAGGGGATGGATACCAGTGGTAAGGATGGCACGATCAAACATGTGATGTCCGGTGTCAATCCGCAGGGATGCAAGGTAGTGACGTTCAAAACGCCTTCTGCAGAAGAGCTTGGTCATGATTTTCTGTGGCGCGTGCATCAGAAAGCGCCTGCCAAGGGACAAATTGGCATTTTCAATCGCTCACATTACGAGGATGTGTTGATTACCCGCGTGCATGGGCTGATATCAGACAAGGCGGTCAAGCAGCGGTTTAATCAGATCAAGGAATTCGAGGAGTTATTATCCGAAAGTGGTACGGTGATATTGAAGTTTTTTCTGCATATTTCAAAAGATGAGCAGAAGAAACGCCTGGAAGAACGTATCAACAACCCGGAAAAACGCTGGAAGTTTAACACCGGGGATCTGGAGGAACGGAAATTCTGGAGAGATTATCAGAATGCGTTTGAGGCCATGCTGGCGGCCACCAGCACCGATGCCGCACCTTGGCATATCGTACCGGCCAACCGCAAATGGTATCGCAATTTAGTCATCGCCCACCATGTCGTGAAGGCATTGGAGAGCATGAAGTTGAAAACGCCGCCACCCCCCGCAGACATCAACTTTAAAACATTGAAGATTGAATAATCACAAATCTTTCCAGCCGCAGTAGCCTACGGCATTCAAGACTAGGAGTCCGTCATGGAAGTCGAACTGAAACTAGCCCTGCATCCACGCCATCGAGCACGGCTCAGGCGCCACTCCCTGTTAACCGCAGTCACGCCGGAGCAACACCCGCTGCTGAGCATTTATTTTGATACCGAGAAATTTGACCTCATGCGGCGCGGCATTGCTTTGCGTTTGCGCTACGTGAATAATCGGTGGGTTCAGACACTAAAAGCCGAAGCACAATCGGTTGGTGCATTAACAAGCCGTCCGGAATGGGAAGTAACGGTCATTGATGGCAAACATCCGGATTTCTCCGCATTGCCACCAGTCGCCCTGGATCTGCTCTCCGGAATTAAACTCAAACGCATCGTACCGGTATTTACTACTGAATTTCAGCGCGCCACTTGGCTAATTGATAGTAAGCAAGCACAAGTCGAGGTAGCTCTCGATAGCGGAAATATCTATGCCGGAGATGCCTCCAGCAACATTTGCGAAGTTGAAATCGAACTCAAATCAGGAGCACCTGAATTTCTGTTCGATGTGGCAATACGATTACTGGAGCATGTATCGCTTCATGTTGAGCCCCGCAGCAAAGCTGAACGCGGCTATATTCTGAGCAACGCAATGACTCCTGTTCCAGTCAAAGCGGTTCAACCGATGATTGAAAAAAATCAGCCAACTAAAGATGCCTGGAATGCAATCCTGCAAGCCGCGCTGGTGCAATTATCCGCCAACGTGCCAGGCTTTCTGGAAAACGCGCACGACACTGAATATCTGCATCAACTCCGTGTTGCCTTGCGCCGCTTGCACACTGGCGCGCAACTGGCGAAATCACTGGGGCAAGCGATACCAGATTGGAATAGACCTCTACGCGCGTTAATGCAGGCATTGAATCCGGCGCGCGACTGGGATGTATTTCAGCAAGAAATTTTGCCTGAGATTCTGTTGACTCTGGAATCATCCGCAGGAAATATCGACATTAACGATACAGCCTCCGCTTTATTGCAAAATACTGCCGCACTTGCCCGCCAGCAATCGCAAGAGCTATTGCGCAAGCCCGAATTTACCCGGCTCATGCTCGATATCGGCCGCAGCCTCTTATCTGCCACACCTACTGAAGCCCGACAACAAGAGGCAAAAATATGGGCCAAGACAGTTCTCGACAAACGCTGGCAGAAACTACGCAAAAGTTGCCATGGCTTCGCCAAATTGGATGCCAACGGTCGTCATAAAGCACGCATCGCTGCCAAGAAGTTGCGTTACGTAGCCGATGCTTTCGCACCGATCTACGGCAAACGCGCTGATCATTTCATTGCCGCTTTATCAGCATTACAGAATGAATTGGGATATACCAACGATCTGATTATCGGCCAGCAATTACTCCACAAACTCCCGAAAAGAACGGTCATGCTTAGCTTTGAGCTCGGTCGACTGAGTGGCGCATTGGAATTTGCAGCTGCGCGACGTGCGCATTTACCCACTGCCGTTTGGCGGCGGCTGGCACGATCCCAATTATTTTGGCGCTAGGCGTTCTCAGAATTATAGGTGAGTCACTCAGAATCTCACTGAAAGAATTCTGAAGCTAAATGTTGATACACAAGTTTCACTCGGCTGATCACGAACGATCATACCTGTACGTGCAATAACCACGCGACAATACTGAGAGATACTACGCACCCCGTCAAAGCGATGCAGGCATTGCTGCGATATTTCCGGGCCAATAACGCCTGAGGATATACCGATATAATAAAAGGCTGCGCCGAGTTATTCGACTTTGCAATAATGTTCGTGTCCGGTTCCAAAACCAGCTGATCGTGAATCTGTTGCGCCTCGGATCTCGCTTCCTGACGCGCAGCCTCCCATTCTTCCTGATCAAGATTACCGTCCTGATCGGTATCAAATCGTTCTCGCAACGCCGGCTGATCTTGTTTCCAATCGTTGATCAGATT
>JALHRI010000092.1 GCA_022841525.1 Alphaproteobacteria bacterium
GTGCAGGGCAGATGTAAAGAGGAAAAACATAGGGGACACAATCATGATTGTGTCCCCATCGAATCCTATAGAAACGCTTAAGCCGCTTTTTTGGCCTTCACATTTTTGCGAAGCGCTTCAGCTGCTTTCACCATCGCAGCCAGCGCAGGCTCCACCTCTTTCCAACCACGGGTTTTCAGGCCGCAATCGGGGTTCACCCACAACTGTTCGGCTTTGAGCACATCAAGCGCCTTGAGCATAAGTTTTTCCATTTCGGCCTGAGCCGGAACGCGCGGACTGTGAATATCATACACGCCAGGCCCAATCTGATTCGGATATTTAAAGGCTACAAACGCATCGAGCAATTCCATGGCCGAGCGCGACGTTTCAATCGAGATCACATCGGCATCCATCCGTGCCACGGCTTCGATAATGTCGTTAAATTCCGAATAGCACATATGGGTGTGAATCTGAGTTTCATCCTTAGCACCCGAAGCGCACACGCGGAACGCATCGACCGACCATTGCAGATAATCCGCCCAATCGGCTTTGCGAAGCGGCAGGCCTTCACGCAACGCCGCTTCATCCACTTGAATGATTTTGATACCTGCTTTTTCAAGGTCAGCCACTTCATCACGAATGGCAAGGCCAATCTGTTTACATGTCACCGAACGTGGCTGATCGTCACGCACAAAGCTCCATTGCAGAATCGTCACAGGGCCAGTGAGCATGCCTTTCATCAGCTTTTGCGTTTTGCTTTGCGAGAAGGTTGCCCAGTCCACTGTCATCGGTTTGGGGCGCGAGACATCGCCAAAAATCACCGGCGGCTTCACACAGCGCGAACCATAAGACTGCACCCAGCCATTTTGCGAAAACACAAAACCGCTGAGCTGCTCGCCAAAATATTCCACCATGTCATTGCGCTCAAACTCGCCATGCACCAGCACGTCAATGCCCAGCTCTTCCTGTTTGCGAATACAGCGCACTGTCTCTTCTTCGAGGAAGGTTTGGTATTGCGCGGCACTCATGCTGCCTGCCTTAAAGCTCGCGCGTGCGGCACGGACTTCAGCCGTTTGCGGGAACGAGCCAATGGTGGTGGTCGGCAATGAAGGCAGCTTCAGCAACGACTCCTGCACCGCAATACGCTTATCGAACGCAGATGAGCGGGTCATCATCTTCGCATCAATGCTGGCCGTACGTTGCTTGACCGCATCATTATGAATGCGCGTGCTGGTACGGCGCGATTGCATCGCGGTTTCATTTTCAGCCAGCGCCTTTTCAACCGATGCAGCGCCATCATTAGCGGCTTTGGTCAGCGTAGCGATTTCCGTCAGTTTTTGCTGAGCATAGGCCATCCATTGCTTCACCTCAGCATCCAGCTTCACTTCGGCGGCCATATCGACTGGCGAATGCAACAACGAGCACGAAGGTGCGATCATCACCCGATCTTTGCCCAGCGCATCGATGGCGGGCTGCACCTTAGCAAGCGCTGCTTTAAAATCCGTTTTCCAGATGTTGCGGCCATCCACCACGCCGAGCGAAAGCGATTGGTTTGGCTTCACGAGTTTCAGCACATCGGCCAGCTGATTCGGCGCGCGCACCAGATCCACATGCACCGCCGCCACCGGCAACGAAAACGCCAGCTCCGCATTATCGCGCAGGCCTTCAAAATAGGTGGTTAAACATAGTTTGAGTTTGCTTGAAGACAGCGCGGCGTAGGCATCCTTATAGGCTTGCTTGGTTTTGGCATCCAGATCCATCGACAGATAAGGCTCATCGATCTGTACCCACTCAGCTCCCGCTTTTTCCAGCTCGCTTAGCAATTGCTGATACACAGGCAGCAACGCAGGCAGCAAGGCCAGCGCATCGCTATCGGCGCTATGCTGCTCGCCATGCGAACATCCGGCATGATGGACATGATCGGTTTTTGCCGCGCGCATTTTACCGATCATCAGGAAGGTAACCGGCCCCAAAATCACAGGGCGCGTGGTGATGCCTTGGGCTTTGGCTTCCAAAAATTGCTCTACCGGCTTTTGGGTGGCGAGCGCAAAGCTCTGCCCTGCCTCAAACTCAGGCACAATATAGTGATAGTTGGTATCGAACCATTTGGTCATTTCCATCGCCACTACATCCACGCCATCGGCCTGACGGCCACGCGCCATCGCAAAATATTGGGTGAGCGCATCAGTGTTTTTCAGCGCGGCATAACGCGCAGGCATCGCGCCAAACATCTGGATATGATCGAGCACTTGATCATACATCGAAAAATCATTAGATGGAATCACTTCGATTCCCGCGTCCTTCTGGCGCTTCCAATTTTCGGCACGCAAGGCGCTAGCCACCATCTGCAACGCATCGGCTGAGCTTTCACCTTTCCAGAAAGATTCAAGCGCTTTTTTCAGTTCGCGCTGTGCGCCAATGCGGGGGAAACCAAGATTTGCGGCCAATACCATGAGAAATGCTCCAGATTATAAAAGGTTGAACCATTGCTTATACCGCAGCTATCCGCCATTTCAAGGGAATAATAGACGAATGGAAGGCCGCTTCTGATCCGCCGTGCGCTTTGCAGAAGTTTTTGCTGCACTGCAGCTACCGCATTGCACGATAACTTTATGAAATCTAAATGATTTTTTAATTATTTAGGGTATAATATAAGAAATGGCCAACACCTCAATTCCTTTGTTTCATTTTTACGGCGTGTGCGAACGCACCCACGATGGATTCCTCGCCGAACCGCTCAATGTGCTTTCCAGTCTGGGTTTTTTCATCGTTGGCTTCGCCATTTTGCGCTATTACCGCAACCACCCCGATGTGAAGGGTCAATGGATATGGGACATTCACGCTCTCACCTTCCTCATTTTCTGGATTGGCGCGGGCAGCACTTTGTTTCATTCTTTCCCCTCTAAAATGACGGAGATGATGGACATCATCCCGATTGTGATTTTCATCAATGTCTTTTTCCTCAGCATCATCATCCGTATCGGGCAGACCAATCTGTTTCAGACCATTGTGTGTTTTCTGGCGTTTGGCGGGGCTTCGCACTTTTTTGTCACGCAATTTCCAAACGCCATGAATGATTCAATCGGGTATCTTTCCAGCATGGCGGCGCTGGTGATGGTGGCCATTTATCTGCATATGAAGCGCCGCCCTTCCGCTCAACAGTTTTTGCTTGCTGCTCTGATCGGCGTGGTGTCGTTATTCTTCCGCTCCATCGATAATGTGGTGTGTGGCTATATTCCGTTTGGCACGCATTTTCTGTGGCACAGCCTGAATGGAGTGCTGCTGTATATTTTGATGCGTCAGATCATCCGCAATGTAAACCGCGAAGCCCGCATGGCGCGCCTGCAACGCATGCATTTGGGTTGAATGATGTTCCTGTCATTCCCGCGAAAGCGGAAATCCAATTCTAAGTTTTCTGACGGCCTGATCGGCCTACTAGATCCCTGCTTTCGCAGGGATGACAAGCATCTAAACATCTGCTAAACATGCTTCATGAAAGACACCGCACACACACCCGAATATTTGCTCGCCTATTGCGAGCGAGCAGGCAATGCCGCATTGTGGGCAGAGCCGCTGAATGCGATTACCAACCTTGCGTTCCTCTGGTTTGCCTACAAAACATGGCAATTATTTAAGAATACTCAAGATCGCAGCTTCAAACAGATCGGCGATATCTGGGTGCTCACCCTTGCAATGGCTGGAATTGGTATCGGCAGCGGCCTGTGGCACACCCATGCCGCACCAGGCTGGACGGTGATCGCCGATATTATCCCTATTTATATTTTCATCAATGTGTGCGTGTTCAGTCTGTTTATGCGGTTGATGCATTTTACATGGCTCAAGGCCGCGCTGGTATGGGTAGTATTTACTGCCGCAAGCGTTGCTGCCGAAATCTATCTGCCCAAAGACCTGCTCAACGGCTCGGTGATGTACGCGCCGTCATGGCTGATGCTTGGCATCAGCGCATTGATCTTGAAAGTGCGCCAATCCCCTTACGCACCAGATCTGTGGTTTGCGGTTCAAATCTTCACGCTGTCGCTCTTTTTCCGCACCATTGATATGATGACCTGCGATAGCAACCCCTTTGGCACGCACTTTTTGTGGCACCTGCTCAACAGCCTGCTGCTGTTTAA
>JALHRI010000093.1 GCA_022841525.1 Alphaproteobacteria bacterium
GCGTCGATTATTCCGGCCGTTCGGTGATTGTGGTAGGGCCTGAGCTCAAACTGCATCAGTGCGGTCTGCCCAAGAAAATGGCGCTGGAATTGTTCAAGCCGTTCATTTATGCCAAGCTGGAACTCTACGGCATTGCCACCACCATTAAAGCCGCTAAACGCATGGTGGAATCGGAGCGTCCGGAAGTGTGGGACATCCTTGCAGATGTGGTACGCGAGCACCCCGTGCTGCTCAACCGCGCGCCCACGCTGCACCGCCTTGGCATTCAGGCATTCGAGCCGGTGCTGATTGAAGGCAAAGCCATTCAGCTGCATCCGCTGGTATGCGCCGCATTCAACGCCGACTTTGACGGCGATCAGATGGCCGTTCACGTGCCGCTGTCGATCGAATCGCAACTCGAAGCGCGCGTGCTGATGATGTCGACCAACAACATTCTTTCGCCCGCAAACGGCAAGCCGATCATCGTTCCGTCGCAGGATATGGTGCTGGGGCTGTACTATCTCTCGCTGGAGTCTGATGGTGAAAAAGGCGAAGGCATGGCCTTCTCGGATCTTAATGAAATCGAGATGGCACTCGATAATAAAGTTGTCACGCTGCACACCAAAATTAAAGCACGCGTCAGCGTCATGAGCAGTGAGGGCAAACTCAAAAACGAAGTGCTGGATACCACGCCGGGTCGCATGCTGATTGGCCAGTACCTGCCGCGCGATAAGAACATCAATTACAAAATCATCAACCGCTTGCTGACCAAGAAAGACGTGTCATCGGCGATTGATGCGGTGTACCGTCACTGCGGCCAGAAAGAAGCCGTCTTGTTCGCCGACCGGATCATGGCGCTGGGCTTCAAGCACGCCGCCAAAGCAGGTATTTCCTTCGGCAAGGACGACATGATCGTTCCTGGTACGAAAGATAAGCACATCGGCGAAACGATGAAAGAAGTGAAACAGTTCGAGCGCCAATATGCGGATGGTCTGATCACTGCCGGTGAGAAATACAACAAGGTGATCGATGCGTGGTCGCATTGCTCGGAGCGCGTGGCGCACGACATGATGAAGCAGATTTCTGCGGTCGGAAACGAAGAAGGTAAAAAGAGCGCGCGCAATGTGAACTCGATTTACATGATGGCGCATTCGGGCGCACGCGGGTCTGCGGCGCAGATGAAGCAGCTTTCCGGCATGCGCGGTCTGATGGCCAAACCATCCGGCGAAATTATCGAAACACCGATTATCTCGAACTTCAAAGAGGGACTGAGCGTACTGGAATACTTCAACTCGTCGCACGGTGCGCGTAAAGGTCTGGCGGATACGGCGCTGAAAACCGCGAACTCCGGTTACCTCACCCGCCGTCTGGTGGATGTGGCGCAGGACTGTATTATCGTTGAAGAAGATTGCGGTACCAAAAAAGGTATTGTCGCCAAAGCGGTGATTGAAGGCGGTGAAGTCATCGTGCCGCTGGCGGACAAAATTCTGGGTCGTACCTCGGCGAAAGATGTCTTCCACCCGACCAACGACAGCGTCATTGTAAAAGCGGGTCAGCTGATTGATGAAAAAATCGTCGAGCTGATTGATGAAGCGGGCGTGGAAAGCGTGATGATTCGCTCGGTACTCACCTGTGAATCGGAAAACGGCGTGTGCGGAAAATGTTACGGCCGTGATCTTGCGCGCGGAACGCCGGTGAACATGGGCGAAGCGGTCGGTGTCATTGCGGCGCAGTCCATTGGTGAGCCGGGCACCCAGCTGACCATGCGTACCTTCCACATTGGTGGCGCGGCGCAGCGCGGTGCGGAGCAATCGAGCATCGAAGCGTCGTATGATTCCAAGCTCGAGCTTTCCAACAAAAACGTGGTGAAAGATTCCAAAGGCCGCATCGTGGTGATGAGCCGCACCTGCGAGATCATTCTGCGCGATGACAAAGGCCGCGAGAAAGCCCGCCACAAAGTGCCTTACGGCGCACGTCTGCTCGTAGAAGAAGGCGCGAATGTGAAAAAGGGTCAGAAAATGGTGGAGTGGGATCCGTACACGATTCCGATCATCACCGAGCGCACGGGTATTGCCCATTACCGCGATCTGGTGGAGAGCATTTCGCTAAGCGAAGTGATGGATGAATCCACCGGTATCACCAGCAAGAAAGTGACCGACTGGCGCCAGCAAACACGCGGTGCGGATTTGAAACCGCGCATCGCGCTGCGCGATAAGAAGGGCGAAATCATCACGCTGGCTAACGGCCTTGAGGCGCGTTACTTCCTCCCTGTGGATGCGATTTTGTCGGTCGAAGATCAGCAGGAAGTGCATGCCGGCGACGTGCTTGCGCGTATTCCGCGTGAGTCGAGCAAAACCCGCGACATCACCGGCGGTCTGCCGCGCGTTGCCGAATTGTTCGAAGCGCGTAAACCGAAAGATCACGCGATTATTTCCGACATCGAAGGTATCGTGGAGTTTGGTAAAGACTACAAAGCCAAGCGCCGCCTGATCGTGCGTCCGCAAAATGCTGCGGAAGGCGAAGGGGTGGAATACATGATCCCCAAAGGCAAGCACATCACCGTGCAGGAAGGCGACTTCGTGCAGAAAGGTGATCTGCTGATGGATGGCCACCCCGTACCGCACGATATTCTGCGCGTCATGGGCGTGGAGGCGCTGGCTAACTACATGGTCAATGAAGTGCAGGCCGTCTACCGTCTGCAGGGCGTGACGATTAACGATAAACATATCGAAACCATCGTCCGTCAGATGCTGCAGAAAGTGGAAATCCTGAGTCCGGGTGAAACCACCTTCCTCGCCGGCGAGATTGTCGACCGCGAAGAATTCCTCGAGGTCAACACCAAAACTGCCGCACAAGGCTTCCGCACCGCCGAGGCCGCACCGGTGCTGCAGGGTATTACCAAAGCGTCCTTGCAGAACAGCTCGTTCATTTCAGCCGCTTCCTTCCAGGAAACCACCCGCGTACTCACCGAGGCTTCGGTCAACGGTAAGGTGGATCGCCTCAAGGGGTTGAAGGAAAACGTGATTGTCGGTCGTCTGATTCCGGCGGGAACCGGTGCCGCAATTGCGCGAATGAAGAAAATCGCCAAGAGCCGCGACACCGTGCTTGAGGCCGAGCGCGCCGCTGCTCAGCTCGCTGCGCCAAGCTCTGACGCGGCGTAAGGAAAAAACCTCACGGTTTTTCCCTCACCCTCCCGCTGATGCGGGTCCCTCCCTCTCCCTCAGGGAGAGGGGTGGGGTGAGGTTATTCTTGCGAAAAATCAGCAATAAACGAAAAATTTTTCCCCATTTCGTCATCAATTCTTAACATTTGCCCCCTATACTAAAGAGGCAAAGGTATAGTTTATGGCAAGTGATGGACACCAGTTACGCGTTAATCTTATGCAAGAGCTTCTTGCGGCGCTGCAGTATTATGTAAAAGCATCGGGTGTTCCGATGACTTTCTCTCTTACGATGGGAGGAAAAAAACAAGAGTACATTATTAATAATGAAGCAGATGCTCTAAAGCCAATCGCAGAGGCGTATGTTACGGCTGAGGGCTCGAAGCAGCCGGTAGGTGATTTTCCACCCATTGCATCCCAGCAAGATGCAATAAAAAAAATCACATCTTCCGTAAAGGGGTTGACAGCCCTCTGGGTGATGAAAGGCCATAATTTTGAGATTAAGTGGGGCGATTTAAAGATTACTAGTAATGAAATAGCAGATAACATTGCAGAGAGAATCAATATAAAATTTACCCAACTAAATAGACCGCGAACGTCAGTAGGCATTTCTACAGAAGCTATTGAGACGCATATTGCTGGTTTAACGCGCCATACTGTTGCCACTCCAATAGCAGAGCCTCAGCCCGATGCAGCGCCCGCTGTGTCAGAACTAGCTACACAAGATCAGTCACCAGATCCGCTTAAAGCAGTGCGTGGTGTGTTGTTACGCTTGGGGCAGCAACTTGGCAAAGTAAATGAATCTGATTGGCTAAATAAAGTAACGGGCTTGATCACGGTGATTGGCGCGTTGAAAGCAAGCTTATCTGTTGAGAATCAAGAG
>JALHRI010000094.1 GCA_022841525.1 Alphaproteobacteria bacterium
AGCGCGGCATTCTTACTGACCAGAGTCAGCCGGTTGTTTGTAATCCTGGTTGTGAATATCGACTTGCCTTAAGCAAACGGCATTCACCCGTTCATAACCTACGTTCATCCAACAAACATCGAATATGGTATGTGTAATTTCTATCTTAATTGGTAGATCGCGCCTCTACCGACCCATGTAACCCCACGTAAGGAGGTGAAAGCAATTTAAAAGCGTGATTTGAGACAAATCAAAACGATTTGTTGCTGTAATTTAAGGAGTGATAGATGAAACGCTTATTCCTCTCCATCCTACTGCTGCTGGTCATTGCCATACCGGCTGTAGCGCAGGATGAACCTGTTACGATTACGATTTCCACGTGGGCCGGCGTCGACGAAGCCGCTGAACTGCAAACGCTCATCGACGAAGTGAACGCCGAAAACACAGCATTCCAGATCGTTCATGAGCCAATCCCAGGCGACTATTACACCCAGGTGAAAACCCAACTGGCCGGTGGCACAGGTGCAGATCTGTATTGGATGGATCAGAACAACATGGCTTTAGCGGCGGATGGTGTATTTCTGCCGTTGGATGAATGTGTAGCTGGTGCTGAAGCACAAACCGCTGGCGATCTCAACGACTACTATCCGAGCATTCTCGCCGTAAACCAATTCGACGGTCAGACTTATGGTCTACCCTGGATTGCGCAACCGGTGGTTCTGTACTACAACCGCGATTTGTTTGAAGCGGCAGGTGTCGAAGAACCTCAGGCTGGTTGGACATGGAATGATTTCATGGAAAAAGCGACAGCCCTGACCCAAGACACAGACGGCAACGGTGAAACGGATCAATGGGGTTTTATCAACAACACCTGGCCCCCACCCTACCTCTTCATCTGGCAGGCTGGTGCTGAAACAATTAGCGAAGACTTCACGACATCGCCGATTGACAGCCCAGAGTTTGTTGAAGCTTTTGAGTTCTATCTCAACACTGCTTATAACCCGGAGATGTCACCCAGCAAAGAAATCATTGCGGAACAGGGCTTTGGCGAGATGTTCAAAGCCGGCAAGATTGCCATGTTCATGGGTGGCGCAGCCGACGATCTGGATCGCGTTGAAGGGTTAGATGTAGGTGTGGTACAGGTTCCCGCCCATCCAGAGACGGGCAGCGCCACCACCTTCGCCTGGAATGCCAGCACCGTAATTTCAGCGACTACCGATAATCCTGACGAAGCCTGCCAGGCACTGCTAGCACTCACTGAAAAAGTTCAAAGCTGGAAGATCGTTTCACCGCGTATCTCCCAAGCGAATATTGAACATCTTGTCGAATCTGAACCACGCAAAGAAGCTAACGCGCAGGTTTTAATCGACGCCGCTCAGGATATGCGTGCATTGCCTATCTTTGGCAACTATGCCGAGTGGGACGCCTTATTCTGGTCAGAGTTCTTTGGGCCGCTCATCAACAACGAAACGGATCTAAGCGTTGCTGAGTTAGCAGCCGAAGTACGATCTGATCTGGAAGAAACCCTCGAAGATTAGTTTCATAAACGGGGTGCGTTTGACGACGCACCCCGTTTATTAATCAATACATTGAGAGAGGTTCGCCACATGGACATGGGCGTGCTTGGTACATATTTACCTACTTTAGCCCGGTATGTTGCCGTGATGATTGGGATAGGTCTCTTCGTTTATGGCGCCTACCGGCTTCAACTCCTGCTTGGTATTAAGCGCGAAGCAGCCACCGGGCGGGCGCTGGTCATGCCCTGGGTTATTGGCTTTGTTGTCTTTAATGTCTTTACAATTGGTGCATCGTTTTATCTGAGCTTTACTGAATACAACTTATTTCAAGCCCCCGAATGGATCGGTCTGGAAAATTATCAAGAGTTGTTTGATGTGCAGTTTGCGCCACTTGAATCGCGTGAGCAGCGCAGCTCAGACGCCCTTGATCGACGCTATGACGAAGTGCAGCGTGTCGAAATTGGCAACGGCGGTTTTGTATTTGGGGCGCGTGAAGAAGATTTCTGGCGCTCCATACGGATGACGTTGGGTTATGCCTTACTCACCGTCCCAATCGGTTTAGTCGGGGCGATGGGCGTAGCCCTACTGCTCAATCAGAATGTGCGCGGGCTGGGCTTCTGGCGGGTACTCTACTACATGCCGGCTATTCTGCCGGTGGTAGCAACGGCGCTGCTCTGGCGCTGGATTTTTTCACAGTCTGGTCTGCTCAACAGTATTTTGACACCGTTTTACCGGGCGCTCAACGTCGGCACACCCAATTGGTTAACCGATGCCAGTCTGATCTTGCCTGTGTTCATCATTATCAGTTTATGGGGTGTCTTCGGCGCAAATTCGGTCATTCTCCTGGCAGGCTTGAAGGGTATTCCCAAAGACCTCTATGAAGCCGCCTCCATTGATGGCGCAGGTGATTGGGCTAAGTTCCGCCACGTCACGGTTCCCATGATCAGTCCAGCCTTGTTCTACAATTTGGTTACTTCCACGATTGCGGCCCTACAGGTATTTGAAGTAGCTGCTTTTATCGCCACGCCTGCAAGTGCTGGCACGTTCCTGAACTGGCTGATCTATCAGCAAGCCTTTAATTTCCGCAATATGGGCATGGCATCGGCGATGGCTTGGATCATGCTTCTGCTGATTATCGCGCTAACAGCCCTGATCTTTCGTTCATCCGCTGCTTGGGTGTTTTACCAGGGCGCACGGGAGGATAACTAACCAATGGCAACTCAAACTGCTGAGCGCGAAACGCCTCAGGTGGTCGATCAACCGCAAAGGCCGCCAGCAGGCGTTGGCCGAATCATCGTCTATGCCCTGTTGATCGCAGGCGGGATGTTGGTCTTAATCCCGTTCCTATGGATGATTTCGACCTCACTTAAGACTCAAGATCAGCTTTTTACCAATCAAATTAACTTCATTCCTAACCCGGCTGCACCTGATAATTATGTGCAGGTGTGGGGGCGGTTACAGTCGATCAATCCGCAGATGACATTCTGGCGCATTCTGGGCAATACCCTGTTTATTACTGTTCTAGCGATGTTTGGCGAAATTTTCAGCGCATCAATTGTCGCCTATGGTTTCTCACGTTTTCGTTGGCGCGGGCGCGATCTCCTGTTTTCGATCATGCTGGCGACAGTTATGATTCCCGGCATTGTCACACGTATACCCGGCTTTCTGATCTGGCGTGAATTGGGGCTACTCGACACCTATGACCCACTGACTTGGCCGTCGTTATTCGCCTGGGGGCCGTTGTTCGTATTCCTGATGCGTCAGTTCTTCCTCTCTATTCCGCGCGAGATTGAAGAAGCAGCCATCATGGATGGCGCGAATCCAGCGCAGGTATACATCTACATTATGCTGCCACTCATTAAGCCCATTCTGCTGGCAATTGCTGTTTTGTCGTTCCAGGGAAACTGGAACAATTTTCAAGGCCCCCTGCTCTACATCAGCACACCGGAAAAATTCCCACTAGCAGTAGCGATGCGCTTTTTCGACCAATCGTTAAGCAAAGAAGCACCTCAGTGGCAATATATGATGGCGATGGCAACCATGATGGCCGCACCGGTTCTGCTGCTCTATTTCCTGGCACAGAAGCAATTCCTGGAAGGCATCAATATTGGTGGAGTCAAAGGGTAAAGCTATGCGTCGTGTGTGGTTTCTGGCAGCGATATTTTTATTCGTCACTGCGGTACAGGCGCAGCCTAATGGTGATTCGCTGCGCGTAAACCTTGACCACCTGCGCCACCTCACCGAAACGGTCACGATTGATGGGCGCGAGATGGCGCTTGTTCACATCTACTCAGAATTTCCCGACTATGAATGGGTAGACGATGCAGATGAGGGCATCAGCGCCGTTGATGATGTGGCACGAGCGGCCATCGTCTACTTATGGGAATACGAGCGTACCGGTGATGAATCGCTGCTGGATTTAGCAA
>JALHRI010000095.1 GCA_022841525.1 Alphaproteobacteria bacterium
TTATGTCGCACAATATATCCGCGCGCGTGAAACCTATATTCCTCAGGTGTTTAAATATAATTATAATATTATCCGCGTGATGAGCGACCGCTTCACCTTTAATCAATATCAGCGCGCGGTGAGCGAGGCCAACCCCGAAAGTGCGGCAGCGATTTTGCGTGCAGAGGGGCAGCGCATGGTGAAGTTTAAAAATATCAGCTTTATCGACCGCGATCCGGATAAAATGCTGGTGGAAAAAGTGGCGCAGGCGCGGGTGTTGCTCACCGATATCAGCCGGCGCTTTCCTGCGCCGATTGAATATCACAGCATTGTTACCATCACCTTTCAATATTCAAACCTGAACCTGAATGAAGAAGAGCGCTTTATTAACCCAATCGGCTTTTTAGTGACCAACTACACGCTGGAACGCGAGGTCATCAAATGATGAAATGGCTGTTGGGTGTCGTGGTGTATTTGGTGTTCTTTTCGCCGCTGATGGCGCAAAGCGGTGTGCCTATTACCACGGACAGCCGCGTGAAGACATTTGTCTACAGCGAAAATGACGTGTTTACCATTCTCACTCATTATGGCTATCAGTCGAACATTGAATTTGCGAAAAACGAATCGATCAAGACGGTATCAGTCGGTGACCGGATTGCGTGGCAGGTGATTCCTTCTGGGCGGCGGTTGTTTATTAAAGCGCTGGAAGAAAATGCCAACACGAATATGACGGTGGTGACGAATAAACGCGCCTATCAGTTTGATCTGCGTGCCAGCGGTCAGCAGCCGTTGCAACCGAATGAAGAACTGGTTTATGTGGTGCGGTTTTTTTATCCGGATGCGCAGCCTGGTGGCCAGATGCCTCCAATTTATACCGATGCCATGGGGGCTTCGGTGGTTGGGGTTGCGCCTCCTGCCGTTCAGGTTCCTGTTCAAGCAGCGGCCCCTGTCGCGCCCGTGGTTGCACAGGTGTCGATGCCAGAGCCTGTGGTGATGCAACCGGTTGCACCACCAGTAGCCGCGCAACCCATGGCTCAACAAGCGCAATTACCTGCGCCGCTTCCTCCGGTGATCGCCCAAGAGCCAGCTCGCCCATCACGTTCATTGCCTTCGCCTGCCTTGTTGACGCGTGAGTCTGGCGTAGCAGCTGCCAATACAGGCGGGCTTAATTATAATTATACCTTTACAGGGCCAACCGAAGCGGCACCGCTTAAAATTTACGATGATGGCAATGCTACCTATTTCACCTTCAACGCGGGTACGGGGAGCCCGCCGCAATTTTTTGTGATGAGTGCGGATGGCCGTGAAACGCCAGTTCAACCCAACGTAAAACCCAATGGTGAGATGGTTGTTTCGATGATTGCGCCGCGCTTTGCGATTCGGCGTGGTGGCGCGAATGTCATGGTCTATAACGAAAATTTAGCTAGTCAGGCCATGTAAATATGAGTAGCTCCAACAATCCGCCTCCCCCACCGCTGCCGGATGATGGATTTTCTGATCCTTTTGCCACAGATTCGGTATCAGGAGGTCAGACCTTTGATTCCAGCGTACCCGCAGTAGCCGCAGCGCCCAGCCGTGTGTTTATTGTTTTGGGGTTGATTATTGCCGCCATCACCTTTTTGGCCTTCAACTTGTTTGTGTTGGAAGATAAGCCCGAGGTTGACGAAGGAAAGGGGGATATGGAAATTACTTCCGAAACAGAAGCGCCGGATATCCCTGATTTATCTGCTGATATTACGCCGCCGCCTCCACCGACCTTTATTCCACCTGAAATTCCTACCGGTGAAACGCCGGTGATCGACCCCAAAGATGATGGCCCCACCAACGAACTGTTGCGTCAGCGTCTGCGTTCGGGGATGGTCATTTCAGGAGGAGGGGGGGGAGGATTGTTACCCGATCTGGGCGATGATGATGGGGGTGAAATTGCGGATGGCAATCTGGCCTTTGCCAGTGGAGTCTATCGCTCGAACACCAAAGCCAGAAAGGAAAAAGCAACCCATATCGGCAATCTGCGCGCGGTGGTTGCCGAAGGTAAAATCATCCATGCCGTGCTGGAAACCGCGATCAATACCGATCTGCCAGGGCCGATCCGTGCGATTGTGTCGCGTGATATTTTTCCCGAAGCAGGAGATTATCGCATCATCCCCAAAGGCTCGCGCTTGATTGGCACCTATAATGCTTCCGTTTTAGGTGGGCAAAAGCGTGTCTATGCGGTGTGGACGAGGCTGATTCGCCCCGATGGTGTGGATATTATGATTAACTCACCGCTGGTTGACCAGATTGGTCAGGCAGGGGTAGCAGGGCAGGTGGATACCCGTTTTCTTGAGATTTTCTCCCGCGCATTACTCACCAGTGTAGTCACAATTTCGGTAGCGTTGGCTGCAGATGAAATCAATGGTGGCGAGGCCAGTACCACCACGACGAATTCTGATGGCAGCACGACTTCAAGTGGCGATGCGACATCGCAAGCGACAATTGAGGCAGCCGATACGCTTGGAAGTGTTGCCGAGGGTTATCTTCGCCGCTTTATCAATGTGCAGCCGACGATCCTTGTCGATCAGGGCACACCTGTGAATGTTTTTGTCAATCGTGACCTGATTTTTCCATCACAATTTGCAGGAACCAACATAATCAATTAAACTAATCGCTATGAGTCGTGGTAGCATTGTTGCATTAGAAACTTTCCTAGGTCCCCTGCATACGTTTTTTCAGCAGGAGGGGATCACGGAGATTTCCGTCAATCGCCCGGGTGAAATCTGGGTGGAGCGTTTCGGCGAGATGGAGCATCATGCGATTCCGGAATTCACCTTTGATCATTTGCGCTCAATGGGGCATCTGGTGGCACAATCGACCAACCAGATGGTGAGCGAAGAAAAGCCATTATTATCTGCCACGCTGCCTGATGGATACCGGATTCAGGTTGTGTTCCCCCCCGCTTGCGAGCCGTATACAGTGGCGATGTCGATCCGTAAGCAAACGGTGATTAACCTGAACCTTGAGCAATATGAAGCCATCGGTGCGTTTGAAAGCACGATTGTGCGCAAGAACGAAAATGAAGATGATATCATGCTGCGTAAATTGCTCGATCAAGGCGCGATCCGTGAATTTATCAGTAAAGCCGTGAAGCTGCGCCGCAATGTGATTGTCAGCGGCGGAACCTCCACCGGTAAAACCACGTTCATGAATGCCGCATTGAAAGAAATCCCTGTTGATGAGCGCGTGCTAACCGTGGAAGATGCCCGCGAAATTAACATCGACCATTTGCCTAACCGTGTGCATCTGGTGGCATCACGCGGGGGGCAGGGGCGAGCGTTGGTGACAACGCAAGACCTTATCGAAGCCTGCCTTCGCCTTCGCCCTGACAGGATTGTGGTGGGTGAGCTTCGCGGGGTGGAGGCGTTCAGCTATTTGCGCGCGATTAACACCGGCCATCCGGGGTCTATCACCACGCTACACGCTGATTCGCCAGCCTTAGCGATTGAGCAGCTCATTTTGATGATTATGCAATCGAATTTGGGTTTGAAGCGCGAAGAAATAAAAGATTATGTGCAGGCGATTGTGAATGTTATCATTCAGCTTAAGCGTGGGCCCAAAGGCAAGCGCTATGTATCGGAAGTTTATTTCCGTGAGTTATTCTAAACGATGAAATGTAAGGATTGGTTGCCGAATGTCTGAGATGTCGCCCAAAATGGAGTCGATACTCAACAAATCGATTCTGTCGATTGTGATTCTTGGCGCGCTCATTGTCCCTACTATCGTTGGAATTTTTGTAGGCTATGTACTGGGCACGCAGCATTTGCTGGGGATGTCGGGGCAAAAGCCACCGCCGGTCAGCCAGTTTATCGAGCGTCTCCAATCGCCCATTTCCATTACCAAAGCCTATTGGGCGATCCATGCCAACGGCGATAA
>JALHRI010000096.1 GCA_022841525.1 Alphaproteobacteria bacterium
GGTTTTGGCCTGCAAAAAATCGCCTCGAACTTTATCAGCGGTATCATTCTACTGATGGAACGCTCGATCAAAGTCGGCGACATGGTGGAATTGCAAGATGGCACCGTCGGCTTTATTCGTCGCACCGGTGCGCGCTACACGCTGATGGAAACCACCGACTCGCGCGAGATTTTAATCCCCAACGAAGAATTTATCACTCAGCGCGCCATAAGCTGGACGCATTCAAACCAGATCGGCCGCATCGTGATTAACCTTGGCGTAGCTTACGATTCCGATCTGCCACTGGTGCAGGAAATTATGCTAAGCGCTGCCAAAGAACATCCCCGCACCGTTTCTGATCCTGCGCCCATTTGCGTGATGGAGCAGTTTGGCGAAAGTTCGATCATTTTTGGTCTGTATTTCTTCATCGACCAAGTGAACGATGGCCGGCTTGTGCCCAAAAGCGAGGTGATGTTTGCGATCTGGCGCGGGTTTGAAGCCCACGGCATTCACATTCCTTACCCGCAGCGCGTCGTGCATCATCTGCATGATGGCCACGGCCATAAAGGAGCGGCGGATGTATAAAGAGCTCGTCATTGCTGGGCAGGAAATTTTGCCGGGCGATCATGCAAAAATCGCGCTTACACTCGCAAAACTCTACGACTTTACCGATATGCGCATCCCCGTCTACGTGATGCGCGGCGAGGAAGACGGCCCTACCCTTTTCGTTTCCGCCGCGATTCACGGCGATGAAATTAACGGCGTGGATATTGTCCGCAGGCTGCTGAAGAAAAAAATCCTGCGCCAGATTCGCGGCACGCTGATCGCGATCCCGATTGTCAACGTGTTCGGCTTTAACGACAAATCGCGCTATTTGCCGGATCGGCGCGATCTCAATCGTAGCTTCCCGGGCGAGCGTCATGGTTCGCTGGCATCGCAGGTAGCCTATATTTTCCGCACCGAAATTGTCGAGAAATGTACTCACGGCATCGACCTGCACACCGGCGCGATTCACCGGCGCAATCTGCCGCAAATCCGCGCGGATTTAAGCGTGCCGGAAAATCTGATTCTCGCGAAAGCGTTTGGTGCGCCGGTGGTGCTCAATGCTTCCGCGCGCGATGGTAGCCTGCGCGAAATGGTTCAGGAGCGGCGTATTCCCGTACTGCTTTACGAAGCAGGCACCGCGCTGCGGTTTGATAATAAAGCCAGCAAAGTGGGCGTGGATGGTATTATTAACGTCATGCGCGCGATTGGGATGCTGCCGACACTGGATGCTGCTGATGCCGCGAAAGAGCCCTATATTGCCTATTCCAGCAATTGGGTGCGGGCACCGCTGGGCGGGATTTTTATTGCCAGAAAACATCTGGGTGATGTGGTCAAAAAAGGCGATCAGCTGGGGCTAATTACCAATCCGTTCGGCGATCATGAACATGCGATCATCAGCCCGTATGACGGCGTGATTATCGGTTACAGCCAACTGCCGCTCGCGAATGAAGGCGACGGAGTGTTCCACATTGCGCGCATGGAAAAATCTGCAGAGGTGACCTCAGAAGAACTCTATCCCTATATAGACCCGGGGATTTTGTAACAAGGCCGCGCGGCAATTTGTTCCTAATGTGGGAAATTTTTGCCCAGTATGCGCTTGCGGCTGGAAGGGCATAGAATCCATAGATATCAATATCATAATTTCAATCTTATGTTTCGGCACAGTACTTGCATAGTTTTGCATGTCACTTCTTGGAGGGAGTCCATGCAGACTAAAACCGATTTACAAGACACGATTCGCGGTATCGCAGAAGAGCAGGTATTATTCCTGCGCAACCGTTACCGCATGAACGCGCGGGACATTATTTCACTTTATACCGGCGAGAAAGTGGAGCGCGCGACCTACAGCGACGCGATTGGCTCGATCGTCGCATTCAATATGCAAAACGCGCAAAAGAACGGATTCGTGGCGAACTGACCACTTCTCGGCAAGCAGTCATATCAACCTTTCTTGGCTCCTTATTCTTTAGGGAGCCATTTTTTTATCTGCCAAGTACCGCGCTGATGAGCAGTTCATTAGCATCGATTTCCCGCGTGATACGACCGCGCGTGGTTAAAAATGCCTGCACTACGTTGTCTTCATTCGGCCAGGTGTGCCCCATCCCTTGAACGTGGTAGGTTTCCAGCGTGCGTGATCCGCAGCGGTAATCATGTTTGTGCACCACCGCCCCATCATCTAAAGCATCCAGCTGGTAGCTTGCATAACCGCTCTTACAGCCCATGTGATAGGCCAACAGGCGTTCCGTTTTTTCCGCCGAAATCACGCTACCCCAGGCGGTGGGTGTGCGCCCTAAATGACCGCCCTGATAGGGCACGACATCATCCTCAGTACCAAATACCAGCGTCGCATGATGAAGCGTGGTGCGGCACTGCTGCTCAAGCCCGACGGGCAGATTGGCCACCACCGCAAACAGCCCTTTAGCCAGCCGCGTTTCGCACGCCATCCGCAGCGCCATCATCCCGCCGTTGGACATGCCGGCCAGTGTGGTGCGCCCTGTATCCAGATTGAGCCGCGACTGCGTATCGCTAATCATCAGGCTTAAAAAACCCACATCATCCGTACCGGCGCGGAAGGTTTTTGACTCCTCGGCGTGACGGCCATCGTTCCATTGCTTATGGATCCCTTCGGGGTAGAGCGTGGCAATGGAGGTTTGCGCAAGCGGCCTGACTAACCCTGATAAATCCTCCATGGCGGCGACATCATGAAACGCCGGATGCAGCGCAACGAGCAGGTGTGTCGCAGGTTTTCCGTCGGAAGGCTGCACCAGATAATAGCAGCGCGAAGCGCCCTGCCAGAGCACACAGTGACGCTCGGCATTCAGCCCCTTAAAGGTCGTGTGCAGCAGATTTTCTTTCTCGCGCGAGCTGCAGGAAACCAAGGCGGCAGTAGCGAGCGCAATCAGCGCCAGCGCGCTAGAGAATCGTAGGATTCGGCGCATCGCCGTACACCAGTTTCGGATCAAAGGTTTTTTCATGCTCTTTGAACTCGAGCGTCACGCGGTCCCCCTCACCGGTAGGAATGGCGCGGTAAAAACAACTGCGGTAACCGACATGGCAACTGGCATCGCCCGGAATGCTGACGCGCAACCACACGGCATCCTGATCATCATCGATGCGCATTTCGACCACTTTTTGTACCAGACCAGAAGTCGCCCCTTTGTGCCACAGCACTTTACGGCTGCGGCTGAAATAATGCGCCTCACCGGTCTGAATGGTTTTGATCAGCGCCTCCTGATTCATGTACCCAAGCATCAACACCTCGCCGCTTTCGGCGCTGGTGGTCACGCAGGGAATCAGCCCCTCACTGTCAAATTTAGGGGCAAGCTCCTGCCCCTCTTCTACTTGTTCAATACTGATACGATTTGCAAACACGCTGAGAGCCTCACTGATAAAAAGAAACTACGCAAACATCCTAAAACGGATTGATGCGGTCGGCTTTTTCTTTGATGCGCTGATAATTGGTTTTCTCAGGCTCAGGAAGCACCGGCTGCGGCTTGCGTTCGTTGTAGACACATACAATTTCTGCGCCCCGCCGCAAGGTAAATTGTGAGGCCACCTGCTCGACCACGATGTAATTGCCCACTTTGCGGAAGTTCACCAACTGCTCGTTCTTGAGGGGGTCTACCTTGAAAAAAGCTGGAATTTCTGCGTTTTTGTCGCGGAATTCAAAATAGGTAAACTCCCCATCATCAAAAATGCGGATAGGGGCAATCGTATCAATCCCGCGCAGGGTATAGTTGAAATTATAGCGCTCGGGCTGAGAGGTAATATCCGGCTCGCTATCAGAGCCTACAAACTCCACCGCTGCCGTATCGTTCCCGGGATAGACGAAGCGCAGCACAAACACCATGTTCGGATCGC
>JALHRI010000097.1 GCA_022841525.1 Alphaproteobacteria bacterium
CACCGTAGCCTAAGCCACCATCGGTTTTGCCTTCAACGCGAACCTGGATTTCCGTATCTTGACGGAAAGCCTGGCTGCGGGTGTTTGTGTCGCGATCGTCGCTAACAAAGCCAGCTTGGAAATCGGTGAAGCCACCGATCGTTACTTTCGGGGTTTGAGCAGAAGCTGCCGTAGCCAGCAGGGCTGCGCCGAACAACCCGGTCGTAGCAAGAAGGATATTTTTCATCATTTAGCCTCTTAGTTGAGAATTCACCGCGTTTTTTACACTCCACGGCAACGCTTGCAACCTTAAAATGGCGTTTACCACCTCACCACCATAGGATATAAGCAAAACTTCGATATTTCTGTGGTTTTTTTATTCGTTTTGGCTAAGTTTCTGGCCTGTTTGAGCTCACACCTGTTTTATAACCCAACGAGCATCCCATGACCCGCCGCATCATCATTTTTGACACCACCCTGCGCGACGGCGAGCAATCGCCCGGTATGAGCATGACGCGCGAGGAAAAACTCCGCGTCGCGCACGGCCTGGACGCAATGGGGGTCGATGTCATTGAGGCAGGCTTCGCCATGGCCTCCGACGGCGATTTTGAGGCCGTGCACGCCATTGCCTCAGAAATCAAACATGCCGTGGTCTGCTCGCTGGCGCGCGCCAAACGCGCCGATATTGAGCGCGCCGGCGAGGCGATTAAACCGGCCAAACGCGGCCGCATCCACACCTTTATTTCCACCAGCGATATTCACCTTGAGCACCAGTTTCGCCTCAGTAAAGACGAAGTACTCACCATCATCACCGACATGGTGAAACTCGCACGCCGCTATACGGATGATGTCGAATGGAGCGCGATGGACGCCACCCGTTCGGACATGGAGTTTCTCTGCCGCGCGGTGGAGGCGGCGATTGCCGCCGGTGCCACCACCATCAACCTTCCCGATACGGTCGGCTACGGCCTGCCGGGGGATATTGCGCATATGTTCACCACCGTGCGCAACAGCGTGCCAAACGCAGATAAGGCCATTTTTTCCTTCCACGGTCAGAATGATTTAGGGCTGGCCACGGCCAATTCGCTCGCCGCCGTGCTGGCCGGTGCCGGCCAGATTGAATGCACCATTAACGGCATTGGCGAGCGCGCAGGTAACACGGCGCTGGAAGAAGTGGTGATGGCACTTAACGTCCGCGCCCGCGATTTTGATGTGCAGACCGGCATTAAAACCGAGCATATCATGAACCTCTCGCGGCTGGTGCAGCAAATTACCGGACAAAACGTGCAGGTAAACAAAGCGATTGTGGGGGCGAATGCCTTCGCGCATGAATCCGGCATCCACCAAGATGGCATGCTCAAACATCGCGGCACCTACGAAATCATGACGCCCGAATCGGTGGGGCTCACCAAGTCGAACCTCGTCATGGGCAAGCATTCCGGCCGCCATGCCTTCAAAGATAAACTCAAAGATTTAGGCATTGCCCTTGGCGATAACGCGCTGGAAGATGCCTTCACCCGCTTCAAGGCGCTTGCCGATAAGAAGAAAGAAATTTTCGACGAAGATATTCTCACCCTCATTGACCCCGCGGGTCATCAGGCGCGGCTGAAATTTGTCGCACTGAGCGTTGCTTGCGGCAGCCAAGGCCCGCAGACCGCCAGCTTGACGATGGACATTGATGGCACCACGCGCAGCATCACGCAGGAAGGCAACGGGCCGGTGGATGCGACGTTTCGCGCCATTCGCGCGCTGGTGCCCGAACATGCATCCGCGCATTTGCTGCTTTACCAGGTACAGGCCGTCACCCGTGGCACCGATGCGCAGGCCGAAGTGATCGTGCGCCTCGAACATGAAGGTCGGCAGGTCACCGGCCGCGACGCGGATGTCGATACGCTGGTCGCCTCGGCGCGCGCCTACATCCACGCCCTCAACCGGCTGGAATCGTTCACCCAGCGCACCCATCTGCTGGAGGCGGGCTGAAACCCTTTGGCACTGCAGCATTTCTGACGCTGAATTGTCATCGAGTCCGTCATCAAACCGTCATAAAGCGGGTGTACGACGCCTCCTGAAAACTTTCAGGAGCATGTATGACGAACGATTCTACCAACCCACTTCCGCAAGACCTTGACGGCAAAACTGCCGTCGTCACCGGATCGACCAAAGGCATTGGTCTGGCGATTGCCGAAGACCTGCTCGCGCGCGGGGCGAAGGTGATGTTTCATGGATATAGCGGCTCACCAGAATTCGTAATGCGGTACGAAAAGCTTTACGCGCAATACGGCGCGGGCCGTTTGGCTTTTATGAAAGCGGATATCAAGAATCAGGAAGCGGTAAATCAGTTGATCAGTACTGCGGCAAACGTGCTAGGCGCCGGCACGATCGATATTCTGGTCAACAATGCCGGCATTCATCCAAAAGAAGTCCAGAAACCATTTGCCGAAGTTAATATCGATGGTGCCAAAGAGGTTATGGATACGAACTACTGGGGAAGCGTTTACGCTACTCAAGCGGCACTGTCTTGCTTCCCACCAACTGGCGGGGCAATCATCAACATGTCCTCGGTGCACGGGCATGTTGGCTCACCCCATCGCACTGCATATTGCGCCGCAAAACACGCCCTAGAAGGCTTCACCAAAACACTGGCAGCGGAACAACGTGCGCATGGCCGAAGGATACACACGGTGTGCCCTGCATTTGTAAAAACCGCCTTGGCTGAGGCGCCGGTTATTGCACATGCAAAAGCTTTTGCAGCAAGTCACCCGCAGGTAACAGAAAAGCAGGCTCTGGAAGCCATGACCGCGTGGCGTTTGCAATATCAGGATGGTAAATGGATTGAGCTAAGCGAAGTTAGCGATACTGTAAGAAAACTCATCCTTGGGCAACCTCTGCGCGAGGATGGACAACCATTACCTACTGGCACGCCCAAGATTCTAGACAATGATCGTTATGTAAGCGGTGCCATTGACGGTGTAGTCACCTTCCCCGACGCTACAGAATATGCGGAGAATTATCTGCGCAAAAAAGGCGTGGATGTCAGTAAGGTGGTGCCAGCAGCCATCATCCAGGCAGGCGTAGAGGGGTCTTCGAAAGTGGCTGCGCCCGCTATCGCTCCGGGCAAAATAGACTAAAATCGGCCTGAGTTATTTGGCAGCGACCGTTGCGGCGGTGGCGGCTTTTTTCTTCAGCGCATCGATCAGGGCGGGCAGGCCGTTTTTGCTCACAAACGCGTTAAACTCCGCGCGCTGGGTAGTAATCAGGCTCACGTCTTCGACCACAATATCGCTGACTTTGAACGCGCCCGGGCGGCCAATGACGCGGTAATCCACCAATACCGGCGGGCCGTTTGGATCCACCAGCTGCATCGACACCAGCGACGCACCGTCACTGGTCTGCTTCGTACCGGTGATTTTATAGCTCTGGCCGGTATATTTGGTGAGCCGCGCGACATAGTTTTTGATTAAAAACGGCTTGTAGGCGGCAATATAGTCCGTCTGCTGCGCGGGTGTGGCGGCGCGAAAATGGCGGCCAAGTACGAATTTCGCCACCCAATCAAAGTCAACATTTTTCAGAAAAATGGCTTCCAGCGCACTTGCCTTGGCCTGATCGCTCATTTTTCCCTGCACAATGCTTAAGACATTGCCGGCAATGCCATCAATGAACGATTGCTGTGGGGTAACAGCCGCTGCCGAAGCCGCACTCACGGTGAACAGCATAGCCAGAGCCGCCAGTAGCGGCGCGAGAAAACGCATCATAAAAACTTCCTAGTAGGTGCCGATGGCCGGGCCATCAATCTTCGAGCGGTTAGTAATCATCGCACCGCGACGCTGCAGATAGATACTGCGAATCGATGCATA
>JALHRI010000098.1 GCA_022841525.1 Alphaproteobacteria bacterium
GAATCTCTTGTGCCGAATATTCCGATGTAGGCTTGGCTTTGGCAGCAGAAGACTTAGAAAAAAGGTCAGACATAAGGCGCGATTTATAGCGATCAACGCAGTAAAAGCAAGTAATTCTGCGGAAATTTAGCGTGCAGGCGATGCCGCAGGTTCAGACTTATCAAGACGCCGCTGCCAGCGTTCATGCTGATGGTGAGAGGTTGGATGACCTTCTGGTGTTTCTTGAGATTTCTCGTGTTTTGGCTGTGCCATAAAAAGCGCCAGCACCGGGGGTATAATTGCTGCGCCACAGGTGAGTAGGTGGAGGACTGGCGCGATGAGGCCACTCAATGCACCCGCAGTACTGGCGCCAATTCCAGAAGCCATACTGGTAGCACCAAGACCATATTTGGAGCTTAATGCATATGCTACATTGTTTCCCCATTGCGTATTCATCAAATCTGCAAGAAACGCAACGCCAACACTGATGCCAGTTAGAATGCTCGGCAGTGAAATCAAAATACTAGTGCCAAGTGCTAGGGTGCGGACAATGTTGCTCCAATGTAATTTATCATCTTTTTTTTCACCTTTTTCTATCCAGTTGGCAAGCATAACACCGCCAATACCGATAACAGCGCTCGTGAGTACGGTGGTTAGCGCACCAGCTGTCATGGTCATTGCAATACCAGGAATGGTTACAAGAGTTGTGGAAGTTAATGCTTCTCCCACTATCGGCAAAGAGGCAATGCCGCCCTGCAAGGCACCTGCCATTCCGCTACCATAAAATCCTGGCGCTGCCTCGCCACCCATAAAGCTCATCAGACCATGGGCTGAGCTTGTTTCGCCAATACCTATTATTGGCAAAACATAAGGAGCTAGAATAATTGAGCCTACAAGCCCAGCAGCACCTAAAAGTAGCAGGTGGCCGGTATGATTTTCTCCATGCTGTTGGTGTTCGTTGGTCATTTATTACGTTGTACACCCGTGCGATTTTGCTGCTGCATTTCTCTATCAGTAAGGATTGCATTTTCTACTTCACTTACAAAATTAGCGTCAAACGTAGTTGGGAAGTTTCTCACGATTCGATCTTTTAGTCGGTCATTAGGATCAGTAACAAAAACAAGTACTACATTTGGCTTAAAAGCGCTCAACTGATAATGTTCTAATAATGCTTTACCTAACTGCGTAGCTTCACTTTTACTATTGCCGCCCTGAGCTACGGTAGCAATTTTAGTTCCGGGAACCGGGTTTCCCTGAGCATCTCGAGGCGTTATAGCCGCTGCCCACTCATCCCCTACCTGTTCCGACTGAAAATTGGTGTTTATATAGTTAATTTCTACGCGCTCACTTAAGTTTCGCATATTATTCAAATCATGTCTGCCACTTACTCCATCACCTCCAAAGCAGCCCGTGTTAGCTGTGTACACTATGCGGTAGGTGCCAGAATTATTTTGTACAGCAGTGGTTGCTACATCTCCACTATTTGGCGAGTAAACAGCAGAGGGTGAGCTAACAGAAATAGCTTGTGCTAATATGTGAGGTGGTAGTGATCTGATAGACATAAAAAAACCTTTGTAAATTAACGGCAGAAGCTAGCACAATGGGGCCGAGACAATTGTGACAATTCTGTGAAGATTCTGGCTATGCCGCCGCTTGATCGGGGGCGGTGAGAGCCGCGAAGCGGCGCGCTTCTTCAATACACAGGGAAAGGCGTGTGCCGTTTGGCTGGCTGGGCACGTTGATGAGCACGCTTTGATCAGGCCGCAGTTTGTAGCGGCCAGGTGCAGAGGCGATGAGGCCGACCAACGCTTCGGCATTGCTTAATGCGGATGGATGGAAGCTCACCACCATGGCTTTATCGCCTGCATCCAGCTTCGCGATACCCGCTTTTTTACACCACTGCTTCACCCGCATTACTTCCATTAAAAACTGCACTTCAGAGGGCAGAGCGCCGAAACGATCCGTTAGCTCGATGATAAAATCATCCGTCTGCGCATCATCTTCCAGCGCGCCTGCGCGGCGGTAAAGGCTGAGGCGCAGGCCTAAATCTTCCACATAATCCTCCGGAATGAGCACTGGCATGCTGATGGAAATTTGCGGGCTCCAGTCATGCGCATGCACGCTGTCGTGGCCGCGCTTCTCCCGCATTTCCTGCATCGCTTCCTCTAACATGGCCTGATAGAGCTCGATCCCCACTTCGCGGATATGACCGGATTGTTCTTCGCCCAAAACGTTCCCGAAACCGCGAATATCCATATCATGACTGGCGACCGAAAAACCGGCACCTAAGTGGTCAAGTTTTTGCATGACCTCAAGCCTGCGCGTGGCGTTACCGGTAAGGGTGCGTGCGGCGGGAAGAATGAAATAGGCATGCGCGCGAACTTTGCCGCGCCCCACGCGCCCGCGCAGTTGATAAAGCTGCGAGAGGCCAAAGAGATGCGGATGATCGATGATCATGGTATTGGCGCTGGCAATATCAATGCCGGATTCAATAATGGCGGTGGAAAGCAGCACATCGAACTTGCCATCGCAAAAATCATTCATGGCTGCATCTAGCTTGGCAGGCGTCATCTGCCCGTGTGCTTGCGCGATGCTGGCTTCTGGCACAATTTCTTTAAGCTTTTGTGAGATATCGTTCATGTAGCCAATGCGCGGTGTAACATAAAACGTGCGCCCGCCACGATGTTTTTCGCGTAAGATAGCATCGCGAATCATCACCGCATCAAACGGCATCACCACACTGCGAATGGCGAGCCTATCCAGCGGCGGCGTGGTGATGAGCGAAAGCTCGCGAATGCCGGATAGTGCAAGCTGTAAGGTACGCGGAATCGGCGTTGCCGATAAGGTAAGGACGTGAACATTTTCCTTGAAGGTTTTTAGCTGCTCTTTCTGCTTCACGCCGAAATGTTGCTCTTCATCGATAATCACCAGCCCCAGTTTTTTGAAGCCATCTTTCTGTGACAAAATCGCGTGCGTGGCGATGACAATATCTACGCTGCCATCTGCTAAAGCGGCGCGGGTGCTCGCGGCATCTTTACTGCTGACCATGCGCGAAAGTTGCGCGATGCGCACGGGGAATCCCTCAAAACGCTCGCAGAAATTCTGGTAGTGCTGGCGCGCGAGCAGTGTGGTGGGCACCACCATTGTCACCTGATAGCCTTGCTCCACCATGGTGAATGCCGCGCGCATTGCCACTTCGGTTTTACCAAAGCCAACATCGCCGCAGACCAGCCTGTCCATGACGCGGCCGCTGTGCAAATCAGACTCCACTTCCTCAATCGCGCGTAGCTGATCGTCTGTTTCAGTGTAGGGGAATTTATCGCAGAATCTCTGGTAGTCCGTAGTCTCTTTTTCCATGGCGGGGGCGTTTATCATGGCGCGTTTGGCGGCAGTTTTTAACAACGCATCCGCTGCCATTTTGAGTTTTTTCTTCAGCGCACTTTTGCGTTTCTGCCAGGCGATGCTGCCAAGTCTATCCAGCTCGACATGTTCATGTTCGCTACCAAAACGGCTGATAAGCTCGATATTTTCTACTGGCAGAAACAGCCTATCACCCCCAGCATAGCTGAGTTTAAGGCATGCGTGACGAATGCCGGACACCTCGACATCCACCAACCCATCAAATTTACCGATGCCGTGCTCGCGGTGAACAATTAGCTCGCCTGGCTCAAACGCCGAGGCTTCCATCATAAACACTTCGGAGGCCTTGCGTTTTTTACTGGTGCGAATCACGCGCTCGCCAAGCACTTCCTGCTCGCTGAAGAGACACATATCCGCCGCACGAAAACCTGCATTGATGGGCAGAGATCGGAAGAGC
>JALHRI010000099.1:0-2244 GCA_022841525.1 Alphaproteobacteria bacterium
GGTAATGATTCAACACGTGAAATAACCAATCCTTTGCGACCAGATGAAAATAATTGGGAATATGATCCGCGACTTGGTGATCCAAATGGCGAACTCGTGTCATTAACTGGCTATGGTCGATGGGGATGTCATGGCGCGACAGCTACATCTGGGCTGGGTGGTGCGATTCGAAAGGGTGAATTAGACGGACCAGATCCCATCCGACACGTTCTTAAGTTTCAGCCATATTGCCATAAATACTGTCACCGAACAGGCAAAGATGGAAAGCCATGGCGTTGGCCTTCATACGGCGCAGACAGCTATGCATTAACGCCCGGTGCAACGTATGGTGGCTTCATCCCAACAGAATACATGGGTCGAATCCCCGATCTACAACAGGGGTCGCTCTTGGCTCTTAAGGAAGATTTTAATATAAATAGCTTAAGCTCGAATCATGCCAAGAAAATCGCTCAAGCACTCATTGACTACGGCGCATATATGGTTGATGATTCAGCACAAGATAATTCGCAATGGACGGTCGAAACGGGCGCAGCGTTTGGTGATGGCGGATCTTTTAGTGGTGATATTTCTACAATTATTCAAAACTTATATGTCGTAGCTAACAATTCTCCTACGAGTGTTGGCGGCGGTGGCGATCCCCGTGTCTGCTATGCACCGGATTTTAGTAACGGCACTGATGATGTTTTGGTCAATCCAAATGGCAGCGTTCAGCAACCGGCTGGGTGTCCGGGTGTCGGTAGCGTAACTCCTACCCCCACTCCTACTTCCACTCCTACCCCAACCCCCAACTCAGATGCAGACATAACAGGAGATGGCATAGTAGGAGTACTAGACCTTGCTAAACTCATAACTAACTACAACAAAACTACTGCTACCAAAGACATGGGAGATCTCAACAACGATGGTTCTGTTACCCTCTCTGATCTCTCTATGTTGGTGAAGGCTTGGGGGACATAGGGGGATGGCTGGAAGTAAGTCAAAGGTTCGAATTACAGAACCGCGTGTCAGTTGGGCACGACTATTGCTGTTCCCAATTATGATTGTTTCGCTGTCTGTTGGGCTCTATTTGATTCTCCAAAGTAAGGCTGCGACGTTTCCCACAACGCGCGACAAATATAAATGGCCTTTTAGTCGCTATTCTATTTGGAATATGCCAATTGGCAGTGGCGCTCAGTTTAAGCCGGCAGGAATAAAGCCGCCCTATTCTAATCCTCCCGAATTTAATGGCGGAGGGATTCGTGCCGATACGAATCCGCTCGGTATGGACCCAAATGCACCGGTAAAATCCTTAAATGGTAACCAAGTGCATGTGCCGGCAGATTTATCGCATGACGGAAGCTGGAACGGATGTACAGCATTGGTTTCGGCAACCGATACCAACAAGATATATCAGGGGCAACCTCTGAATGTTTCGCCAGGCGGTAACCCTAGTTGGCCATATGATTATTCGGTGGTTGGTGGGAGCAATCCGCTGCGCCCAGGTGAAACTGACTTTGAATATGACCCCAAATTGGGCGATCCACCAGGTGAACTGGTTTCGCTAACAGGTTATGGACGCTGGGGCTGTCATGGTGCAACGGCTACTTCAGGAGTTGGTGGTGCAATCCGCAAGGGCGAATTAACTGGACCTGAGCCGATTCGTCACGTACTCAAATTCCAGCCATATTGTTATTTATATTGTCATCCAAATGGCCATGGCAATGGACCATTTAAATGGCCGGCGTATTCTGCTGATAGATATTGGGCGGATATCGGTACAACCGATGGTCGTGGAAACAATGGGTGGTATAACGGGAAAGATCCAGATTTGCAGCAGGGCTCACTCTTAGCGCTAAAAGACGATTTTAATGTGAATAGCCTAACTTCGAATCATGCCAAGAAAATCGCTCAAGCACTCAAAGACTATGGTGCATATATGGTGGATGACGCAGCCTGGAATGTATCGCAATGGACGGTAGAGAAGGGCGAGCCGTTTGGTGATGGCGGTTCATTTAATGCAGATATGGAAAAAATTATTAACTCCATGCATATTGTAATGAACAACACTTCCTCTTCGGTTGGCGGCGGCGGTACGCCAAGAGTGTGTTATGCGCCACCATTCAGCAACGGCACGGATGAAGTAACAGTGAATCCGAACGGCAACGTTGCTGAACCGGCTGGCTGTAATGGTTCACCTACTCCTACCCCAACCCCAACCCCAACCCCCAACTCAGATTCAGACATAACAGGAGATTGCCTAGTTGG
>JALHRI010000099.1:2254-3727 GCA_022841525.1 Alphaproteobacteria bacterium
AAAACTACTGCTACCAAAGACATGGGAGATCTCAACAACGATGGTTCTGTTACCCTCTCTGATCTCTCTATGTTGGTGAAGGCTTGGGGGACATAGTTAAATAGCGTATTCTTATAGGAGTGAAAAGCATTAAAACTTTAACGCCTGGTCTTCGGGACTCACGACTGCTAATTATGGGAGTTTGTGTCGTCGTTGCTTTAGCGGTAGGTCTATACTTTTTGCTGCAAACTAATGCCGCAACTTTTCCTGCTTCACGCGATAAATACAAGTGGCCTTTTAGCCGCTATTCTATCTGGAATATGCCCATTGGCGATCGTGCACAGTATGAATCAACTGGCTTTAAAGTCACTGACCTTTATCATCCAGGCTGGGAAAATGCTGATGGTATAGCAATTGGCGATAATTCAATTATTGCTGAAGATGACGTCGTGAGTCTTAACCCGTCAGCGCCGGTAAAATCAGCAAATGGATACAGCGTTCATATTGAGTCGCATTTATCGCATGACGGCAATGACTGGAATGGTTGTGCAGCTCTGTTGTCGGCAGATAATAAGAATGAAATTGTGCAAGGTCAGGTTTTGTCTCTCTCGCCAGGCGGTAATGCATCCTGGCAGTATGATTACACGAACGTAGAAAATGGCGGAAAAGTCAGTCTTACGGGGGGCGGTATAAACGGTTGCCACGGCGGATCCGGAATGTCTGGCCTTGGCGGAACAATTCGTGCAGGAGAGTTAAAAGGTGATCAACCTATTAGACATGCACTTAAGATGGTCGTATGGTGTTATTTATACTGCTCACCAGCTAATGGAGGCCATCGCTGGCCGGCTAGTAAGGCAGATTCATACTATGCGGATCGAGGCGCAGGCTGGGCGTTCACCATTGAAGCGACTGGCGAGCAGGCGTTTTGGCCCGGCTATTACAACGGTTCAAAGCCGAACTTAACAATGGGTTCGTTAGTTGCGCTCAAACCGGACGAAGACTTAAGCTGGATTCAGGATCCGCGTGTCAAAAAGATGGCCGAAGCACTTAAATATTATGGTGCTTATATTGTTGACGATACCGTAGGTGACCGCTACCACTTTGCGTTTGAGCCAGATGCAATCGAAGAATTTGCAGCTGAGTCTATCCGGCCAGATAAGCCACGCTGGCCGCTTGGTAGCGAGGCATTTCGTACTGAACTGATGTCTGTTATAACAAAACTCCACGTCGTTACCAACAACTCCCCCACAACCATAGGAGGGGGTGGTAACCCCCTCGTCTGCCTTGCTCCTCCATTCAGTAATGGTACTGATGATATAACAACTAATCCAAATGGTTCTGTCACAGAACCTTCTAATTGTGACAGTACATCAACACCTACCCCCACTCCTACTCCCACTCCTACCCCAACCCCAACCCCCAACTCAGATGCAGACATAACAGGAGATGGCATAGTAGGAGTACTAGACCTTGCTAAACTCATAACTAACTACA
>JALHRI010000100.1 GCA_022841525.1 Alphaproteobacteria bacterium
AATTTATCGAGTGGGAAGGCTATGCCCGCTGCATGTGTTTGGGACAGAACGAAATTTATGTGATGAAATATGACCCCACCACGCGCCGCTACCACGACGAACACAACTTTGCGCCTGATCTGTATGATCGCATTGTGCATGACTCGATAGCACTTTGCACGGCGCTCGGCTATGACATGAACACCGTCGAATTTGCGATCAAAGACGGCATACCGTATGCCATCGACTTTATGAATCCCGCGCCGGATATGGATGTGAACTCGCTGGGACGCAAGCACTTCGATTGGATGGTGACTCACATGGCTGACCTCGTGATTCGCCTCGCCCACTCGAAAGAGGCTACCCGTGATCGCTATACGTGGGGCGGCAAAAAAGTAGCCAAAGCGAAAGGTTAGCGAGTATGGACATCAACGAGGCTGTCGATTGCTATCACGGTCTGGTAGCGGATGATCACACAACGGCCCAGCAGCAGTTGCAGGATGGTCTGCGGGCTCGAGGGTTGTATTTCGGTGATCGTCCGCTGTGCCGGGTGCTGCGCCCATACTTTTACCTGCAAGGAGATTGGGACGCGCTGAAGGCCAAGACCGAGGTGATTTTGAGCGCCTTCGGCAAAGCCCACGCTGCGTGTATGACGGACGCCGGTTTACGCCAGCAGCTTGGCCTCGAAGCCTATGAAGAACAGCTTTTCAGCCTCGATCACAATCTCGAAATTCCCTGGACAACCTCGCGCCTCGATTCATTTTATATTCCCAACCAGGGCAAACTGAGCTTTGTCGAGTACAACGCTGAGACACCCGCCGGCATCGGTTATGGTGATCTGCTGGTAGAAGCGTTTATGGAACTGGATACCATGAAACGCTTCGGCGAGTTCTACCACATTCACGCCTTTCCCGGCCTCGGCCACCTGCTCGGTGCGCTGCTGCACGGTTACAAACAATGGGGTGGACAGCAAAAACCGCAGATTGCGATTATCGACTGGCAGGACGTGCCGACCCTCAACGAACATGAAATCATCCGTCAGTATTTTGAGCGCAACGGGTATGCTACGATCATGGCTGATCCGCGTGCGCTGGAATATCGCAATGGTGTTCTGTGGGCGGGTGATTTTCGCATTGACCTACTCTACAAGCGGGTGTTGATTAACGAACTCATTCGGCAGATGGGCGTAGATAACGCCATTGTGCAGGCCGTGCGTGACCGCGCCGTGTTCATGACCAATTCGTTTAGCTGCAAACTCATGGCGAAGAAAGCCAGCCTGGCGTTCATCAGTGATGAACGGAATGCACATCTGTTCACAGCAACCGAACGCGCAGCTATTGACGCGCATATCCCCTGGACGCGCCGGGTTTCTGAGCGCAAAACATCCTATAATGGCGCAGAGATTGACCTGCTGCCGTTCATCGTGGGCAATCGCGAAAAGCTGGTGCTGAAGCCCAACGACGAATATGGCGGCAAAGGTGTGGTTTTAGGCTGGGACTGCACAGCGGAGGAATGGCTGGCGACCCTGCGTGATGCGCTCGTTAATCCATATGTGGTGCAGGAAAAAGTGCAGACTGTCGTGCGCGATTTCCCAATGGTGCTGGATGACGGCACACTCGACATTAGCCCGCGCTATGTTGATGCTGATCCATTTGTCTACTATGGCAAAACAGTTGGTGCGTGCCTGACACGGCTCTCGTCGGTGGCACTGCTCAATGTGACCGCTGGCGGTGGCTCAGTTGCGCCAATGTTCGTCCTGGAGAAGAAAGGCTCGTGAACAACCATTCGTGGCGGCGTTGGACACAAAAATGATCTATACTGTATTAAGGATGTAAAGTCCTTTTTTACTTAATGGATTTGGAGGATAAAATGCTTGGATTGATTGTCTGGATTATTGTCGGGGCGATTGCGGGTTGGCTTGCCAGCATCGTGATGAAAACCAATCATTCACAAGGGCTGCTGATGGACATTATTGTCGGTATCATCGGCGGCTTTATCGGTGGTTGGGTGTTGGACTTGCTGGGCGCTGGCACTGCCGCCGCCGGAAGTAGTGGTGTTTCGGGCTTGAACCTCGTGAGCATACTCACCGCCTTTATCGGCGCGGTGATTTTGCTGGCGATTGTTCGCTTCGTGCGCCGCGCTTCGTAAAAATTCATACGAACAGCTCAAAAAGCTCGTACCGTGCTGGTACGGGCTTTTTTTATTGGCAGAGGGTCGTCGTCCTAAGGTCGAGATCAGGCCGACGCACGACGCTTATATCATCCATGACGGCGCTAGGGGTGCTGTCGGCAGGGTTGACGATCACCCGCAGACGAATATTCGCCCAGGTGGAAGCGGTTACGCCGCGCATGACATACGGCTGAAGCGGGGTGTTCGCGGGTAGACCATATTCGCAGGTGATCGCGCCGTACTGCTCGCCGGCGGAATTGAGCAAACTCACCATGACGGCTTTGTGGGCGCTACTCACGTTGCCGAGAGTGAAGGTGATCTCGAAGGGCGTGTCCGGTGGTGCGCCGATGTTCAAATCCTGATAAAACAGTCCCCAATTCGGTGGTTCAGTGGTATTGAGGCGCATGAAACGCAGGATGCCGTTTTCGACTGCCCAATTGATCTGACCGGAAGGCAGCCAACTTTCGGTGCCGAGCGTGAAATCACCATTACGGAGAAGGTTTTGGTTAGAGGGGAGCGTGAGGCTGTGGCTGGCCTGATGCACCGTGCCATATGCCCAATCCCGGACTTCTGCTGGGGTGTAACCGCGAAAGCCGACATTCTGCTCGGCATAGACATGGCCGGCGTAAACATGATCGAAGCAATCACCGTCGCCGTCGGCGTCGAGTAAATCCGGGTAGGCGACAATGCCGAACTGCTGCCCGAACTCGACATGGAGATGCTGCGCCGAGGAATAGCCGGTACTGCCCTCTTGAGCGAGGATGTCGCCGGCCTGCACCGCGACATTACAATTGGGCTGGCTGTAATCCTCAGTACAACCAGTGCGAATGGCTGATGGGATGCTGTCCGGCGCGATGTGACCGTAGATCGAGAATTGATGGTCGGCGTGCTGAACGATGACGACGTTCCAATACCACCACGCGCCGCTGGTATAGGCGTTCAACGTATGGCTGTCGTTGGCGTAGATCACGGTGCCAGCTTTGGCCGCCGCAATATCCAAACCGCCGAGATCGAAGTCGATCTGTCCCCGCCCATGCCGGCCATAACTGCGTGTGACTGTCCCCCACTGTCCATCGACCCAGGGAAATTGATAATCGAGAATTTCGTCCCGTGAGACTAAGGCCGGATCAGGGGTGGGTTTGTAGGGCGTGCTGTCGAAGCGGCTGAGAATGGATGGAGGTAAAGCATTGTAGGTGCTGCTGTAATTGGGATTACCCGGAAGAAGTGCCACCCAACTGCCATCTTCGCGCCGCGCCACGACGAGTGTCTCGACAATGCCCTGAATGGTATCATCGGTCTGAAGGTCTTTGAGATTCAAATAGATGAGGCCGCCGACACTTTCATCGACAATACGCCCCACCTCTTCATAAACGAAGGTGATGTTGGGACGGGCGGCGTGGTCGGCCAAAGCCTGCTCGATAATGGTGTCTACCTCGGCGTTTTGCGCAGTGACCTGGACAGCCAGCAGGCTGAAAATTGCCAGAATGATGATTAGACGCTGCAAATGATCGAATCTCCGTGTGTTTCCAGGAAGT
>JALHRI010000101.1 GCA_022841525.1 Alphaproteobacteria bacterium
CTTCCAAGTACCGGCCTTGATAATGCTGCCATAGAGCGCATCCACAACATCAGCAATTTCCGGCGTGCTGCCGCTGGTGATTTTCTTGATCGTGGTCAGGGTGTTGACCTTGTCGCCGGGATTGATGCGCTCGGGACTGTAGCCACAAAAAAAGTCAACATTGAACTTGAGGCCGGATTGCTTCTCTAGGATAGGCACGCACACTTCCTCAGTGCAGCCAGGATAGACGGTAGACTCGTAAATCACGATAGCGCCAGCCTTCATGACCTTACCGACGGTTTCACTAGCCTTGACCATGGGTGTGAGATCGGGGCGATTTGCGCCATCGATAGGCGTCGGGACAGTCACGATGAAAATATCGCAATCACGCAAATCATCAGTCTTGTTGCTGTAAACCAGTTGCGTAGCCTTAGCCAAGTCTTCGGACGTAACCTCCAGCGTGCTGTCTTTGCCGCTGGTCAGCTCATCAATGCGGATCTGGTTGATATCAAACCCGAGAACCGGCCGGAACTTCCCGAATTCCGCTGCCAGCGGCAAGCCGACATAACCCAAACCGATGATTGCAATCTTCTTTTTTGAAATATCCATAACAATTTCAAGGTAGTCGTTTTTAGTGTTCTGAAGCAAGCCACGTGCATGCTTGCAGGTTGTGCCGGGTACAAGTATTTAGCCGGGTAGCGATCAGATACCGGTGTCTCAGTCACGCCAACATCAAGTGCCAAGAACTGTGCAGCACAATAAAAAGAAAGAGGACACGTTCGGACATCCTTCCGCCGTGTCGTTTTACGATCAGCCAGCGGAGCAGAAAGCCCAACAGATCATACTAGGAGCTGCCTTGACACCCGTGCAAATGCAAGGCAGCGATTGTGGCACATCAAAAGCACAGCCAAACCCCTTTATGGCGAATAAAATCCTGGGTACTCAACGTTCAATTTCACTATTTGCGCCGACTCAGTACCTAGCCATTACGCTCATCGGCCATGAGCATCTGCACGTACAAAATCAGCGTACGCGCTCTTCAAGCCCTCATACATGGGGACTTTAGGTTGCCAGCCAAGCGCTGACAGCCGGCTCACATCCAATAGTTTGCGTGGGGTTCCATCAGGCTTGCTGGTATCGAAAATTATATCGCCCTGGTAGCCTGTTGCCGCAGCAATCATTCCGGCCAACTCTCCAATCGCGATGTCGCTACCGCTACCTACATTTACAACTGGAGGAGCGAAACGTCCCGCCCGAAGCTCTTCTTCAGCCAACAAGCCGGCAAATTCGGCGTCCGGCAAGTTCATGAGGAAAACACAGGCATCCGCCATGTCTTCACTGTAAAGAAACTCGCGTCTAGGAGTTCCTGTTCCCCAAACCTTAACTTGGGTGATTGAGTTTTTTCTCGCTTCATCAAACCGGCGCAGCAAAGCCGGAATCACGTGGCTGTTTTCAGGGTGATAGTTATCGCCCGGCCCGTACAAATTGGTCGGCATGGCGGCAAGGTACTGCGTACCGTACTGGCGGTTGTAGCTCCAGCACATCTCGATGCCAGCGATCTTGGCCAAGGCATAGGGGCGATTGGTCGGCTCCAACGGGCCGGTCAACAGATATTGTTCTTTGATTGGTTGCGAACAGTCGCGAGGATAGATACAGCTCGACCCGAGAAACAACAGGCGCCTTACTTGATTGAGGTGGGCCGAGTGAATGACATTCGTCTGGATTGCCAAGTTTTCGTGAATAAAATCGGCAGGATAGTTATTGTTAGCAACAATACCTCCAACTTTAGCTGCAGCAAGAAATACATACTCTGGCTTTTCTGCGGCAAAAAATGCTTCCGTGGCATTCTGGTCCGCGAGGTCAAGTTCCGCATGCGTGCGAAGCAGCAGATTGGTATAACCCTTACTTTGCAAATTGCGAACGAGGGCCGTGCCAACCAAGCCACGATGCCCCGCCACGTATATTTTGGCCTGCTTGTCCATACTTACTCGTGATAGTCGTAAGCTGAGAAGCCGTGCTTCTTGACCAATTCGTCTCGCTCTGCGCTTTTCAGGTCTTCACGAACCATTTCAGCCACCAACTCATGGAAGGTGGTTTTGGGTGACCAGCCAAGTTTTTGCTTAGCTTTTGAAGGGTCTCCAAGCAAAGTCTCAACTTCAGTTGGTCTGAAATAGCGAGGATCGACAGCCACAATCAACTTACCTTCGCTGTCATAACCTTTCTCATCAACACCAACGCCACGCCACTCGACCTTGATACCGAGCTCGGCGGCTGCGGCATCAACAAACTCACGCACGCTGTACTGTACGCCGGTAGCTATTACGAAGTCTTCGGGTTGCTCTTGCTGAAGGATCAACCACTGGGCCTCGACATAATCACGTGCATGACCCCAGTCACGTTTAGCGTCAATATTTCCAAGATAAAGGGTGTCTTGCAAGCCAAGCTTGATACGCGCTAAGGCGCGCGTAATTTTGCGAGTGACGAATGTTTCGCCACGGAGCGGTGATTCGTGGTTGAACAAAATACCGTTACATGCGTATATGCCGTAAGCCTCGCGGTAGTTCACTGCAATCCAGTAGGCATACAACTTGGCAACTGCATAAGGGCTACGCGGATAAAAAGGCGTTGTTTCCTTTTGGGGGGTTTCCTGTACCAACCCGTAAAGCTCAGAGGTGCTGGCTTGATAGAAGCGCGTTTTCTTTTCAAGTCCGAGGATGCGAATTGCCTCTAGGACACGCAATGTGCCAATTCCATCAGCGTTAGCTGTGTATTCCGGTGTTTCAAAACTCACAGCCACATGGCTCATGGCTGCAAGGTTGTAGATCTCATCCGGCTGAACTTGTTGAATGATGCGGATCAAGTTGGTCGAATCCGTCAAGTCGCCATGGTGCAAGATGAGCTGTCGATTATCGACGTGAGGATCTTGATACAGGTGATCAATGCGGTCTGTATTAAAAAGGGAGGCGCGGCGCTTAATGCCGTGGACCTCGTAGCCTTTTTTCAACAAGAACTCAGCGAGATAGGCGCCATCCTGCCCGGTGATTCCGGTAATTAATGCTCGCTTTACCAATTCCTCGCCCCGCAATCCTGTTATTTGAACTTTGTTTTGTTTTTTTCCTGCAGATCGAGCATTTTCGCATACTTGACCATGCTATTGCCGCAGCCGATAAGGGTATGTGTCAGTCCGGGGAGTCCATCCAGAAGACTGAGCCTAAAAAAATAGAACTTGATGAAACGTAATAGTGGACTTAACACTAAGTGACCAACGCTAGCGCGCTTACCGCTTTCATATGCGGCATTAGCCGCCAAGGTTGTATAGCGATTCTGCTTGTCCAAATAGTTTTCTATCGACTCAGCCGAATCATGCAACAAATCTCCCCTGATGGTTCCAACGGGAATAGCCGCAATCACCCTCTCATGTACCGCATCATCCGACCACCGAGCATGCCGCCGATCAAACAAGCGCAGGCTCCAGTCGGGATACCCCTCACCATGCCGCAGATAGCGACCCATGAAGCGATTGCAACGTGGGAAACGGTAGGCTGATACAGCAGGTGCCGCTAGTGCATTGCGGATACTGCCTTGCAATTGCTCGCTGACGCGCTCATCGGCATCGACGCACAAGACCCAGTCATTCACGGCCTG
>JALHRI010000102.1 GCA_022841525.1 Alphaproteobacteria bacterium
AGAATTTCGTCTGCTGGAACCGTGTAGATATCCCGATCCAGCACGACGAGATCGGCCAGATAACCCGGCGCGAGTTTACCCTGTACGTTTTCGAGGCCGGCAGCATAAGCCGCACCGGTTGTAAAACCGCGCAGCGCCTCATCAACAGTGATCCGCAGTTCGGGATACCAGCCATCTACCCCCGGCGAGCCATCCGGGCGACGGCGCGCAACTGCTGCGTAAATACCCTTGAGCGGGTCAAATGGCTCCACGGGTGAATCTGAACCAAGCGCAATTTTCGCACCCTGGTCAAGCTGCCACCGGATATTATACGCCCACTGGCTGCGTGCGCCCCACGAGCGATCAGCGGCCTGATAATCCGAGGTGGCGTGGAGCGGCTGCATTGAGGCGATTACATCCAGTTGGGCGAGGCGGTGTGCGTCATCAGGATGGATAAGCTGCACATGTTCAATGCGATGCCGGCGGGATGCGGGATGTTCCCCGCGCTGTGCTTCTTCACGCCGGACATTTTCATAAACATCGAGGACATCATGCACCGCCCGATCACCAATCGCGTGAACGGTTGCGGGAAAGCCAGCGGCACTCCCCCGACTCACCCACTCCATAATTTCTTCTTTGTCGGTGACGACGATCCCGTAGTTATCCGGTTCGCCCTCATACGGCTCGATCATGTAAGCCGTGCGCGGGCCAAGCGCACCGTCCATAAAAATCTTCAAACCACCCACACGCAACCATTCGTCGCCAAATCCCCAGCGCAGGCCGAGTTCTAACGCAGGTTGGAACCACTCTTTATTGATGTTTTTGACTATACGCAAAGACAGATCACCGCGCTCACGCAGAATTTGTTCAGCAGCAAAGCTGTCTGGCCCGTCGAAATCATGCAGGCCAGTCATACCGGAAGCCAGCGCCAATTTTTGTGCCCCGGCCATCATGGTTGCGATTTCGTAGGGAGTAGGCTCAGGGATGGAATCTCGAACGAGGCTCATCGCCGTTTCGAACAATACACCGGTTGGCTGGCCGTGTGCATCGCGTGCCAACTGGCCGCCGTCCGGGTCGGGGGTGTCGGCTGTGATATTACACCGGCGCAGCGCGGCACTGTTCACCCAGGCGGCGTGTCCGCTCTTGGCAATCAGATAAACCGGGTTGTTAGGCGAAACCGCGTCGAGATCGGCAGCAGTGGGAAAAGCCGTATTCGGCCAGAAATCCTGTGACCAGCCCCACCCGACAATCCAGTTATTGGCGGGGGTTTGTGCAGCACGTTCGGCCACCCGCTGCGCGATGATGGCTTTGTCCGGTAATTCAAAGATTTGTACCTGATTCAACGCCCGCGCCGTCCATGACCAGTGAATGTGGGCGTCGATCATGCCCGGAATTACGGTTTTGCCGCCGAGGTTGTCGCGGATTGTTCCCGCGCCGGCCAACGCCAGCATATCGGCGTCGCTACCGGCAGCGACCACCCGCCCGCGCATAATCGCCAGCGCCGATACCCGCGCCGAGTCGAGCGTCACGATACTACCGTTATAAAGTACCCGGTCTATCAAAGTCATACTTGCGCTAAAGCCTTTTGTACTTCTTGGGGTGTGGGTGAGCTGGCAAGGCCGATGCGTGTGGTGGAAACGGCTCCGAGTGCCGCCGCCACTTTGACCGCCCGATGAACATCATTATTCAGCAGCGGCAGTGACGCCAGCAGGGTCGCCGCAAAAACATCCCCTGCCCCCGTCGGGCTGGTGACCTCGACCTGCGGCGTGTCATATTCGTGACGCTGGCCGCCGATATAGTAGGTACCACCACGCTCGGCACGTGTCACGAAGAGATAACGCGCCGCTTGCGCAAATAGCGGTTCCAGATCGGGCGCTTCAGCGATGTCTTCTTCGCTGAATACGACGATGTCGATGTTTTTCACCACGTCGGCATCAAACCAGCGTTTGAAGCGCACCCGCCCGTCGGCGTCCCATTGACGCAGCCAGCCTTGCAGCGTGAGCATAATGATCGACTCAGGATTGGCCTGTTTAAACGCCCACGCCAGATCATAGTCCACTTCGCCGGTGAGGGGTGCCAGATGCACCAGCGGCGTCATCATCCAATCGGGCGGCACATCATCAATCCGAATGTGTGAAGCCACGCCGCGAATGTATTGTGTCCGGCCAGCCGGCGAGTAAATATTCTCGAACGTGCTGGTTTCGCGGGTCGAAAGCACCACCAGATCGGAAGCTAAAGGCTGTAACTGCGCTAACAAGGGTTCACCGACGGCGGCGCTGGTCAAAATGCGCACCGGCCAGCCGAACGCCTGCACAACCGGCGCAGCATAAGATACCGTGCCACCCAGCAGACGAGTGCCATCCGGCAGCAAATCGGCGGTCATGTGACCAACGAGCAAATATTCGTTTTTGGGCGTCATTTCGGCACAATCGTCACTTTGCGACCTTCACCCTCGCCGACGCTCCGGGTTTCCACGTCGTCGCGGGTGCGCAGCGCCATATGGATAATGCGGCGTTCGTAGGGTGGCATTGGCTCCAACGCAACCGTGCGTTTTTGCTCAATTGCCTGGTCGGCCATACGCATCGCCAACTCGTGCAGCTTGGATGTGCGTCGAGCTTTATAACTATCCACATCGACCACGATGTTGGCGCGCCGCTGCAATTCGCGGCTGGTGATGAGGCGGGTCACGTATTGCAAGGCCGCCAGCGTCTCACCCCGCCGTCCAATCAGTGGATTCAAATCACCTGTGCCAACCACATTGAGCAGCCAGGGGACATTTTCTTCGGTACCGTCCGCCCGCCGCACCTCGACAGTGGCGCGAATCTCCATCTTTTCGAGGATTTCGGCCAGGACAACCCGCCCAACTTCAGCGTCTTCATCGGTTGTCACCGAAGCTGGCATGTCATCATCATCTTCTTCGGGTAGATACATGGCCGGCGGCTGCGCTGGGGTAGCTGGCGCCCGCCGTGCGATCACATCCAAACGCACCCGCGCCGGATGTGCGCCAATGCCAAAGACGCCGCGTGACGGTTCTTCCAAAACCTCAACCAATACATCGGTTGAGGTCACACCCAGTTCCGCCAGCCCTTTAGCGATGGCGTCCTCGACAGTCTCACCTGTCATCTCGATTGAACGTTCCATGGCTCACAGTCCTTAAATGATACGGACGCATCCTGCCGCGTCCGTTAAAATTATTCTATTCAAACGACTCTAGTTCGCTTTACCGGCTTTCGTCTTCACCTTCGTCTTAGGTTTATTGGCATCAGACGTTGGGGGTGTCGTCGGCGCTTTTTTGCCATTAGCGGGTCGAGCTTTGCTTTCAACCACCGTCACATCCTCAGTCGGCCCTCGCCCCAGCCATTTGCGCAACTGCGAGGTGTCATTCATCAGACTGTACTGAATGATGCCGATGATATTGCCGGTAATGAAGTAAATCGACAAACCAACCGAGAACGACAGTGAGAAAAAGCCGAACATCAGCGGCATAATCGTCGTCATCGACTGCTGCATTGCCTGCGCCTGATCCGGTTTGCCATCCGTACTGGTGGTGGTCGGTGCCGGGATGGTCACTTTGGATTGCAGCCATGTAGTCACCAAAACCAGCGCCGGCAGAATGAGCGCAA
>JALHRI010000103.1 GCA_022841525.1 Alphaproteobacteria bacterium
CCCGTGATCTGCCGGCGGCGGTGCGCCAAACGGTGACTGTGTTGGTGATTGCCTGCCCTCATGCACTGGGTCTGGCTGTGCCGTTGGTTGTTTCGATCTCAACCACGTTGTCAGCGCGGAATGGTCTGCTGGTGCGGCAGCGCATGGCACTGGAAAACGCTAAAGACCTGAACATCGTCATTTTCGATAAAACCGGCACGCTGACGAAAGGCGAGCAGGGTGTGGTTGCAGTCGTTACGGATGGACTTGAGGCCGGTGAAGCTCTGCGTATCGCTGCTGGCATTGAGGGCGACAGCGAGCATTTGATCGCGCAGGCCATCCGCGCCAAAGCCGCCGAACAGCACCTGGCACCGGCTGCCGTGACTGCGTTTACAAGTCTCGCCGGGCGCGGTGTGCAGGCGGTGGTCGATCAGCAAACATACTATGTCGGTGGCCCACGCTTGTTAGAGCAGCAGGGCTGGACAATTCCACCCGCCTTGACCGAAGCTCGTACTCAGGCCGAGGATGCTGGTCAGAGTGTTGTTTACCTGGCAACTGACGAGCGGATTCTGGCGCTGTTTGCGATTGCTGATGTCATTCGTGAGGAAAGCTACGAGGCGGTACGCCAACTGCACGATCTCGGCCTGAAAGTCGCTATGCTCACCGGCGATAGCGAAGCCGTTGCCCGCGCTGTTGCTCGTGAACTGGGTATCGACACCTATTTTGCTCAGGTGCTGCCCGAACATAAAGCGGATAAAGTGCGCGAGTTGCAGCGCGGCGGTAATAAAGTGGCGATGGTGGGCGATGGCGTGAATGATGCGCCGGCATTGGTCACAGCCGATGTTGGGATTGCGGTGGGCGCTGGCACCGATGTGGCGATTGAAAGTGCAGGCATCGTTCTGGTGCGCTCGAATCCACTGGATATGGTGAAAATCGTGCGCCTCAGCCGGGCGACCTATCGCAAAATGGTGCAAAATCTCGTCTGGGCGACAGGCTACAATGTCGTGGCGATTCCGCTGGCGATGGGTGTGCTGGCGCCGTTTGGTATCTTACTCGCACCGGCGGTGGGCGCAGCATTCATGTCCCTCAGCACGATTGTCGTTGCCATCAACGCGCAGCTTTTGCGCGGCACAAAGTTGGTTTAAACGCCAACTAAAAACCCCTTGCCGGTCTCAGACTGTGCAAGGGGTTTTTAGGTTTTACGCTTCGGTGGCTTCCGCCGGCGCGTAATCAATCTCCGTCAGCGCATCCACGATTTGCTGCCAGGTCGCCGGTTCTTTCCACTCAACCGTGACGACTTTATCGCTCACCGTGCCATCAACCTTGATGACGCCGGGGATGCCGTTCAGCTCATTGGTGATCGAGCGGACACAGCCATCACAGCCGATATTGGGGACTTGAAAAGTTCTACGTTCCACAGGTTTTGCCTCCTGATTTCATTAAAACGGATATGCTAAATATACCCCTATAGGTATCTGGCGTCAAGCAGAAATTTGCTGGAGCGCCCACATCGCGTGTTCGCGCACCAACGGCGATTCGTCACGTAGCAATTGTTCGAGCAGCAGCACCGCCTGTGGATCGCCCCAATTTCCCGCTGCCACACACGCATTTCGCACCAATCGTTCGCGCTTGATGCGGTAAATTGGCGAACCATAAAAACGCGCCTGAAAACCAGCTTCGGCCAGCGCCAGTAAATCGAGCAGGGGCGGCGCGGCGCGGTCAAGATTAGACGGCTGGAAGGCGTGTTCGGGCGTTAGTTGGGCGAACCGCTGAAATGGACACACATCCTGACACACATCACAGCCAAACACCCAATTGCCCATGAGCGGGCGCAGTTCAGTATCAATCGACCCCTTGTGTTCAATCGTCAGGTAGCTGATGCAGCGGCGGGCATCCAATACATGTGGGCGCGGGAAGGCGTTGGTGGGGCAGGCACGCAGACAGCGGGTGCAGCTTCCGCACATCGTCGCTTGTGGCGTACTCGGTTCGTCATAGGCGTCAAATTCGAGGTCGGAAATAATCTCGCCTAGAAAAAAAGTGCTGCCGCGCCGGGGATGGATCAACATCGTGTTTTTGCCGATAAAGCCCAGACCGGCCTGCTGCGCGTGACTGCGCTCCAGAATCGCGCCGGTATCGACATAGACGCGGTGCTGCTGTGCGCCCAGCCACGCCGCCAGTTTTTCGAGGCGCGGCGTCAGAATGTCGTGGTAATCCAGTCCCCAGGCATACGATGCGATACGCCCGCGTGCCGGATCGCGCAAGCGGGTTTCCGGCACGTCGAAACTGCGATAATCCAACCCGACCACCGCCAATGATCGCGCTCCCGGCAGAATCACGGTTAAATCGCGCCGGCGTGCCACGCGGTCTGGTCGCGCCATGTAACCCATGCTGCCGTGCATCCCGGCTTCGACCCATTTTTCGTAAGCCGCCAATGTGGGAGATGGGACAGCACGAGTGACGCCGGCTAAATTGAAGCCGAGTTCCTGCGCTTTGGCCTTGAATGCTTCAGCCGAAAAGGTCATGGCGCTTGCACCTGCCCGATAAACGGAAATTGTACCGGGGTGCCATCGAGCGCCGTCGCCTGCCAATCAACCGCTTGCGTGCGGGCATCCAGCAGCACCACCAGCAGATCGTAGGTCTGGCCGGCTTCGGGTGTTTGCTGAATGGGAATATCCACATCGTCGCAGAAAATATCGCCGGCACGCCACAACGGACTGAAGTAGCGCCCCATACCATGCACCGATGTGCGATCCGCGATAATGTTGCCATCGCGCACGATTTTAATTGAAAAAGCGGCAGGTCGCTCGGTTTCGCGCAGCACTTCCCAGCACAGCGTCAGGTGTTCGCTGTCGGCCTGCAAAGTAGAACTGATTTTCGCATAGCCAAGCAAACGAATCGTATCCTCAAAATCATATTGATGACCTTGAAGGGTGGGCAAATCCGCACGGGCGAGTTTCGTGGGCGGGGCGTAAGCGGCGTAAATACTCACTGCACTTAAAATCACACCAGCGACGATCACCACACCCATCGCATAGATTTGCAACCATTTTCCACCGAGCAAGCGCAAACCCGCCGTAATGCCGAGCGCGGTAGCGATGTGCGCGTTGTAAATCAGCCGTCCGGTGATGAACTGAATCGTTTGCAGCCAGTGGAGCAAACCCACCGCGCTTACGCTGACTAAGGCCAACAACACAAGGGATTGTTCGATGTGCAGTCTGGATACATCGCTTTTGCGCGTCTGCCCAACTATCGAGGTGAGTACCCCTATAATTGCCAGCAGCGGCAGCGTCCCCAACACCGTGTAGGTTACAGGATGCAGATAGACTGCCGACGCCAGTTTGCCCCAGTAGCTCAAATACACTTCGGGCAGCAGTGGCAGCACTTGAACAAGTGTGAGCGGCGTGTCGAAATAATAGCCGGGGCGTAAATGCGTGCGCGTGCCGAACGGATCATTGAACGTCGCCACGCCGT
>JALHRI010000104.1 GCA_022841525.1 Alphaproteobacteria bacterium
CCATTCGCGCCAAACACCAGCCTGCAACCTGACGCAGCAGACTCACATCTTCTTGATCAACAGCAGGCGCGATACATCCTTGATCATGCGCTTGGGTTGCGGATTAGGTAGGTAGCGCAAGACTTGATTACCCTGCGCATCGATCAAGTAGATGCGCCCTACGCTCGGCTGCGGGAAGAAGTTGATCAAGGTATCGCTTGCGCGCACAACCTCAAGCCCCACATGCTCCTTGAGTAGGGCAGCATCAGGGGTGACTGCATCGCTCACTGCCCACACGCGCTGTAAGCGATCTTTGTTCAACTCGAACGCCAACCAGACTTGACGAACATCGTAGAGGCGTTGCTGGCACTCTGCGTTGCATGCGCCCGCGTCGAGGACCAGCAAGGTCCACTTACCCTCGGCTTGTAACTTGACCTCCTTGCCTTTGGAATCCACAAAGCTGCCTGCCGGCAAGGGCTTCACCTCCATTAATTCCCCGTGATTCATCAGCCTGGCTGGCTGCCACACGTAATACACCAGCAATGAGGCGACGATCGGTAATGCACAGGCCGCAAAAACAAGCAGCAGGAAAAGACGGTTCTTGGTTTTTTGTTCCATGGTCATCGATTATCTTGTTTAATCTTGTTTATGTTTGCTTTTGCGCCAGCCAAGTAGCCCAAGCACCACGGTTACGCCTGCAAGCGAAAACCACGTAAGCGCATAGCCACGATGGCGATCTGCATTGATGCCCGCAGCCTCGGGTGCGGCTTCCACACGACGCAGGCCATCATCATCGCCCCCTGCTTGGTAGAGCAGGACAGGCTGTAGCGATAGTTCAGACCACGTTTTATAACGTTCCATCGTCAGGTTTTGCCAGACCGTTCCGGTCACAACCTGCTCGCCAAGCTCAAGAAAACGATGGCTGGGAATACGCGCAACACCTTCAACACTAACCACCCCCGTCGGCGTCACCACTTTGGGCAATTCACTGCGCAGTTGAGGCGCCCGCACCCAGCCGCGGTTGACCAACACATAGTGGGCGCTATCCGCTATGCGCAAAGGGGTTATTACCTCATAACCAATCACCCCTTGCTGTACTTTGTTGTCGAGCAGAATCGTGCGCTCGGGTACCCACACGCCACGCGCCTCAAGCCGACGCAAGTGGGCAGTATCTGCCTCCAGCAGTTCGCTCCCGGCACGTAACGGGGGTGCGATGGCGGCGGCCTCGACATTGGCCTGCATCGTATCTTTATAACCGGCACGCCCCATTTGCCACACACCAGCAGCAAGGAAAATCAGCGTCAGGACGGATAATAGAAAGGCTGCCCAGAAAGTGCGGCGTAATGACATCAAGCGCGCTCCATCCAGCGTGCGGAGTAGAATGTAAGCTTCACATGCCGGTGACTCATCGTGCGATACATCGTCTTCCTCTTTCTGGCCTTCATTCTCTACAGCCTCGGCTCGGCTTTGTTCTATCTGATTCGCGGCAAAACGACAAATCCCAAGGTGGTTCGCAACCTTACCATTCGTGTCGCCTTGTCAGTCGGACTCTTTTTGATGCTAATGATCAGCTACCGCCTGGGCTGGGTCGGCGAGAAGCTTTAAGCACTTCAATTCTCTTTGCCGTGCAAACAAATAACGCCGCAGAAGCGGCGTTATTTGTTTTTGGGTGCCGCACGTTGGCGGCAACACCTTGATTACAGCCAGTAGACCAGCACAAACAGCAGCAGCCATACAACGTCCACAAAGTGCCAATACCACGCCACACCTTCAAAACCAAAGTGGTGCTCAGGAGTGAAGTGTCCCTTGAGCGTACGCGCAAGAATCACGCACAGCATGACCGCACCGAGCGTCACATGGAAACCGTGAAAACCGGTCAGGAGGAAGAAGGTTGAACCATAGCCACCCGTGGTGAGCTTGAGGTTGTAATCGGTATAAGCGTGCGCATATTCCTCGACCTGCAGAAGCAGGAAGATGAAGCCTAGCAAAATGGTTAAGGCAAGACCGATGTTCAAATGCAGGCGGTTGTTCTTAATCAGCGCATGGTGTGCCCAAGTTAGGGTAACGCCTGAAGCCAGCAGAAGTGCAGTGTTGATTGCCGGCAGACCCCATGCTCCCATCTTTGAGAACTCCTCCTTAAAGCCTGGTCCTGCAGAAGGCCATGCCGAAGTGAAGTCTGGATAGAGGAACTCCCCGCTTAAACCTTCTGCTAGATCTGGCACCGAGAGAACTCGGATGTAGAACAGCGCACCAAAGAAAGCGGCAAAAAACATGATTTCAGAGAAAATGAACCAGCCCATCGCCCAACGGAACGAAATATCGACGTTCTTGCCGTAGGCTCCCTCCTCGGACTCGCGAATTACGTTGGCAAACCAGCCAAACAACATGGTCAGAAGGACGAAGAACCCGCCTGCAAGCATCCATTTACCTGAGGGGATTTGGTTCATCCACAACACAGTGCCATTTGCCATGAGCAGCAAAGCGATTGAACCAAAAATCGGCCAATGCGAAGGCTGCGGTACAAAGTAATGACTTGCCGATTGACTCATTTAAACAACCTCCTGATTCAAAAATTTTCTTTAAATCGTTTCAACGCTGCCAAGCTCAACGCAGCACGAAATGCACAATCGTTATCACACCGCCGACAAACATCGTAATCAATGCCAGCGCAATCAAAATCAACTGCCGTGGCCTGAGCTCGGCTGCATCACGTTCAAAATCGACACGCCTACGCAAACCGACCATCGCACCTACTGCTGCCCATAGCGCACTACGTGTACGCTGGGGTTCGACCTCAACCTTTTCTTCAGGCACCAACAGCCTTGACTGCTGCAGGTGCTGACTTCCCATCCACCTCGAAGAAGGTATAGGACAGAGTGATGGTTTTCACATCTGCCGGCAACGCCGGGTCAATCACAAATACCACCGGCATTTCACGCACCTCACCGGCACTGAGTGTTTGCTGCGTAAAACAGAAACAATCAAGCTTCTGAAAAAACTGTGCCGTATAAGCTGGACCATAGCTTGGTATTGCCTGGCCGCTCACCGCATGGCTTTCGGTATTACGCACTTCAAACACCACATGTTGCAACTCGCCAGGGTGAACCTGAATGCTGCCCTGCTTGGCCTTGAACTGCCACGGCAAGCGGTTGATGTTGGTATCGAACTCGATGGTGACCAGACGGGTCTTGTCCACTTGCGTGTTCTTGACCTCTGCGGCTTCGCCCACTCGGTTCTGCCCACTCCAGTCACACATGATGTCGTAAAGTGGGACCAGCAAGTACCCAAAACCAAACATTACCAATGCCAGCGTACCCAGCAGGACGCCTAACGTACGCTTGTTGCTTTTGTTCGTTTCAGACATCGCGCAGATACCATGTACGAATGATGATGGACAGGAAGAGACCCACGGCAATCGCACCGACAATCAAGCCAGT
>JALHRI010000105.1 GCA_022841525.1 Alphaproteobacteria bacterium
CGCTTGCTGCGCGCATTCTGCAGGATCAGCTGAACCTGTTTGTGAATTTTGAAGATATTCCTGAAACCGCAGAACGCGATAAGCGCGACGATCTGCCATTCAGCCCGTACCTGCTCAAGAAAGTGGACGAGCTGGAGCTTTCGGTGCGTTCGGCGAACTGCCTGAAGAACGACAACATCGTTTACATCGGCGATCTGGTGCAGAAGACCGAAAGCGAAATGCTGAAAACGCCAAATTTTGGCCGCAAATCGCTGAACGAAATTAAAGATGTACTTTCTAACATGGGCTTGCGCTTTGGTATGGATGTCAATGAATGGCCGCCAGAAAATATCGAAGATCTCGCCCGTCGTTTTGAAGACCCTTATTGAAATAAGTCGCCAGTTGCCAGTCGCCAGTAGGCAGACTCTGGGTTACTGGTAACTGGCAACTGAAAACTGGAGACTGTGATATGAGACATAACATGAATGGCCGCAAGCTGAACCGCACGTCGTCGCACCGCAAGGCGATGTTTGCGAACATGGCGTGTGCACTGGTTAAGCATGAGCAGATTTTTACCACGCTGCCTAAGGCAAAAGACCTGCGCCCGATCGTTGAAAAGCTGATCACTTTGGGCAAAAAGGGTGATTTGTCGGCACGCCGTCAGCTCATTGCGCAGCTGCGCGATGAAGGCATGGCGCGCAAAGTGATTGATGTGCTGGCTGCACGCTACGCTGAGCGCAATGGCGGGTATCTGCGCGTGCTTAAAGCGGGCTTCCGTTATGGTGATAATGCGCCGATGGCGATTATCGAATTTGTGGATCGTGACGAATCCGCCCGTGGTCAGGATTCTGGCCCTGTGCAGGAATATGTGGAAACCGAAGCAGCGTAAGGTTGCTTGGCCAAACAATAAGAAAAGGGGCAGCCACGCGCTGCCCTTTTTTGTATCAGGGAGAAAATAATGCGACTCTGTAATTATATCGCTATGATGCTGTTGGTGGCTAACACGGCATGTGCTGCGCCATCTGATAAACAGGAAGCCTCTATGCAACAAGAAACGCAGTTGAATGGTACCCATCCGTTACGCGAATTAGTAGTCGCCAATAATGCCTCTGGCGTGGTGATTACCAAGGCGCAAGGGCGGCGATTGCAGGCAGGTGATGTGATTGAACGTGTGAATGGTGTAGCGATCACGTCGGTTGAGCAGTTGCAGCAAATATTGCAGCAACAAACCATGCAGTGGAAAATTGAATTTAAGCGTGGCGATGAGCGCTTTGGTCTTGCGGTGATGCCATGAGCGCATCGAGGCAAAAAGCACTCTTTAGCGATGATACTCATCTGCCATTGGCCGAGCGGTTGCGCCCGCAATCATTTGAAGATGTCGTCGGTCAAGAGGCACTGGTAGGTGCCGATGGTGTGCTCACTCGCATGGTGAAAAGTGGTCATTATCGCAGCGTGATTTTTTGGGGCCCTCCTGGCTGTGGGAAAACCACGTTGGCGCGGTTATTGTCACAATCATCCGGCTATGCGATGGAGACATTATCGGCGGTGTCTTCGGGCGTGGCAGATTTGAAAAAAGTATTTGAGCGCGCTGCCGAACGCCTCGAAACAGGTGAGCGCACGTTGCTGTTTGTCGATGAGATTCATCGCTTCAACCGCGCTCAGCAAGATGCGTTTTTACCCGTGATGGAGAACGGTACGATCATTCTGATTGGTGCGACCACTGAGAACCCTTCGTTCGAATTAAATTCAGCGTTATTGTCGCGCGCGCAAGTGTTGATTTTGCAGCGCCTGAACGACGCACAAATGCAAAAAATGCTGCAGCAAGCGGTGCAGCATGTTGGTGCGCCACTACCGCTTAATGATGAGGCAAAACAAGCCTTGATACATATGGCCGATGGTGATGGTCGCTACTTGTTAAACCTGATTGAAATGGTGCAGCATGCTGCACCTGAAACAACGCTCGATGTGGCAGCACTCAGCGCGCTCGTGCAGCAACGTGCGCCCGTTTATGATAAGCATCAAGATAGCCATTATAATTTGATCAGTGCGTTGCATAAAAGTCTGCGTGGGTCGGATGTGGATGCCGCGCTCTATTGGTTTCATCGCATGTTAGCAGGGGGCGAAGCGCCGCTTTATATTGCGCGAAGGCTGGTGCGTTTTGCAGTAGAAGATATTGGCATGGCCGACCCGCAAGCATTGGTGCAGGCGAATGTTGCGCGCGAGGCGTATGAATTTTTAGGTTCGCCCGAAGGTGATCTGGCGCTTGCTCAGTCGGTGATTTATCTGGCCACGGCACCTAAATCGAACGCACAATATGTTGCACACAAAGCTGCAGCAAAATCGGCTAAAGTTCATGGCTCGCTGATGCCTCCTTCGCATATTTTAAATGCGCCAACAGCCTTGATGAAAGAGGCAGGTTATGGTGCAGGTTATGCGTATGATCACGACACAGCGGATGGGTTTTCAGGGCAAAATTATTTTCCGGATTCCATGCCGCGTGAACATTTTTATAAACCCGTGGAGCGTGGCTTTGAACGCGACATTCAAAAGCGGCTCGACTATTGGCAAAAGCTGCGAAGCAAGAAAGCATAATATGACAACCATTAATCAATTTACCATTCATGCTGATGATGACGGCATCCGTATTGATCGCTGGTTTAAGCGCCACGCAGCTGGCGTGTCGCACGGTGAGATTCAGAAGGCTTCACGCAAAGGATTGATTCGGCTTGATGGTAAAAAAGCAAAGCCCGATGATGTCGTGCATACGGGGCAAGAGTTGATGATTAAATTTATCGATTTGAAACTCGCGGCGGCCACCGCCAAACAGCCCAAACCGATCAGCGGACTCACGCAGGAGATGATGCGCGAAACCCAAAGCTGGGTGCTCTGGAAAAATGCGCAATGTATCGCCATCAACAAACCCGCAGGCATTGCGGTGCAAGGCGGCAGCGGTGTGAAGGACCATGTGGATGGCAGGCTGGATGCGTTGAAATTTGATCTCACCAGCCGCCCCAAACTGGTTCACCGTCTAGACAAAGACACCAGCGGGGTGATGCTGCTCGCGCGTTCGGCAAAATCGGCAGCGGAAATCAGCAAGGCGCTGGCCACCAAAAAAGTGCAGAAAATCTATTGGGCACTCATTGTGGGTGTGCCCGATGCTTACGAAGGCGAGATTGAAAGCGGGATGCAAAAATCGGGTGAGGAATATGAAAAAATGGCGGTGGATGATGATGGCAAAAAAGCCGTTACGCATTACCGCGTGATCGAGCCTCTGGCCAAACGCATGGCGCTGGTGGAACTCAAACCCATCACGGGGCGAACGCACCAGTTGCGCGTGCACATGGCCGAGCTGGGCACGCCGATTTTGGGCGATGGAAAATATGGCGGGCGCGAG